>NZ_LARO01000085.1:0-2341 GCF_000980505.1 Lactobacillus sp. N54.MGS-719 | reverse complement strand
CCGTAACGGTATGGATCCTAAAGAAGCTTGCGCAAAATACATGTATAAATGAGTTAGAGAGTCATGAACTAAGTTCATGGCTTTTCTCTTGTGCTAAAACCGAAATTAAATCGGAGGCTAAATTATGAAATATCCAAAACTGGAAGGCGTGGGTACTCACCTTAATATCAATCCAAAAGATAATGATTTTATGCAATAAGAAAAGAAAACTAGGAGGAGAAACAAAGAATACCGCCTCATCTATTGATGAGGGGATGAATTTGTTTCTCCTCCTTTTTGCTTTTAATGATATAATATAAATAAGCTAAAAAGCTTATGCTATATGTGTTTAGGAGAGATCTAATGGTAAAAGAATATCATACTTCTTCTAGTGTCTCGATCTTGATTTATCATCTTGTTTGGGTAACCAAATACCGCAAAAAAGTGTTAGATCAAGAATGCCGTGAACTGCTAGATCAGAAAATAAGAGAAATCCTCGCTGATAATTCCTGTCAAGTTGAAGCGCTAACGGTGATGCCTAACCACGTTCATTTGGAAGTAGTCATGCCCCCGTGGATGTCGGTTACAGTTTTGATTAAGAAGCTAAAAGGCACGACCGCTAGATGGCTCTTTAAAGAAAAGCCGGAACTCAGAGAAAGCCTGAACCATCATCATTTATGGTCGCCATCATATTTTGCAAGAACTGTTGGCAACTGTTCAGAAGAAGCCATCAAGCATTATGTAGAAACTCAATGGGAGCGCCCATTTAAGTAGATTAGAAAGGAGAAGATAATCCATGCGTCAAAAGTCAAACCCAGCCCTTGATGAAGTCAAGTACGGTGTAGCACAAATCAGAATGTATCCGACTACTGCACAAAAGACTTACTTTTGGCGCTTGTTTGGTGCTAACCGTTGGTTATGGAATCAAATTAAAGACATGACCGACAAGCGATATCAAAATAATAAGAAATTATTATTCCCATCAACTGCTTCCTTAAAAAAGCTCTTGCCAAGACTAAAGCAGGAATATCCTTGGCTAAAAAAAGCAAACTCCACATCTCTGCAGGCAACAGTTGAATATTACTGCAATGCCCAAGAAGCCTTCTTCAAGCAGACACCGGTTGGCAGAAAGCCACCTAAATTTAAAGGACGGCATTTCTACCGCCAAAGTGCCACTTTAAAGAATGTTCCTTCTAAGCGCAAAGATGGCAGTCTGCTCTACCCGATTCAGACAGTGAATAAGTACTGCCTCAGAATTGGAACGAGAAAGCCAATATTTGTAGAAACCAGTTCACTTAATCGACTAAAGCATAAGGTGATTAAGCGGATGATGGTCGTCTATCGCGCTGATCTTGACCGTTTCTATTTAAGCTTTGTCGTAGCTGATCAGAAGGAAGAATTACCACAATACCAGGCCAAGACGCAAAAGACCGGCAAGATGATCGGCATTGATGTCGGCTTAGGCAATGAATGGCTAGTAACCAGTGATAATCACCGTTGGAGCGTACCGCAAACTTTTGAAGCAGAAAAAGCTAAAAATTTGCGCCAAAGCCATTGTGATCGTAACCGGACTGCAGTTGAGAAGCGAGTGGCACGTTTCAATCAAAAACACAAAGAGACTAAGATTGATAAGTACGACTTTGCCAACTGGCAAAAGCTTAGAAAGACTAAAAGCAAGTATCAAGTAAAGATTAACAATATTCGCCTAGACTACATCCAGCAAGCAACTACTTGGCTTGTTAAGCACTATGATGTAATTGCCATTGAAGATTTGAAAACCAAGAATCTTCTAGGCAATCACAAATTAGCGCATAATATTGCCAATGCAGGTTGGAGCATGTTTAAACGAATGCTGGCATATAAGTGCAAGTGGTACGGCAAGAAGCTGATTGTTGTCCCACCGCAATATACTAGCCGGATTTGTTCAGACTGCGGACAAAAAAATCCTGCTTTTGCGCATATGAAAACACGCGACTGGCTAAGCGTAAGAGAATGGACTTGTCCGTTTTGTCGTGCCGAGCATGATCGCGATGTTAACGCAGCTAAGAATATCCTAGCCAGAGCAGTTTGCTAGACTGCTGTAAATAATTAGTGGGTATGGAACTAGACCCTGTTAAAAAGCCCGACCGCTATCACGTTGTAGGTATTAAAAAACTACAGTCGGCTATGAAAGTAGCCCACATTTTCGAGTGAACGTGGCAAGTCTAGGTGTTCGCAAGATCTCTAAAAAGAGACCCCCCATCTATCTGATGGGGGGTAGTTCATGATTAAAGTGAGAGAGCTAGTTAATAATGATCCTGAATTGTTGGGCAATAACGATATTATGAAGTTTGTTAAGTTGGCTTTGTTTAGAGCTAGTGAA
>NZ_LARO01000143.1:0-369 GCF_000980505.1 Lactobacillus sp. N54.MGS-719 | reverse complement strand
TAATGACTTTTTACAAGTACTCTCAACTGCACTAATCAAAAACCACGATTTAGTAGTTGCCGAGGAATTAAGAAACAGAAACCTGTTAAAGAATCATGCCTTGTCGCAATCAATTTCTGATGTCGGCTGGCGTAGTTTCCTGAATATGCTGGCTTATAAGGCAGATCTATATGGTAAAGAATTTCTAACAATTGATCCTAAATATACTACTCAACGCTGTCATGCTTGTGGCAGTATTATGGGCCAAAATGGTTATAAGAAATTAACCCTTAAGGATCGGGAGTGGACTTGTCCAATTTGTCGAATGCCCCATATTCGTGATTGGAATGCGGCAGTGAACATCTTAGAAAAAGGATTAAGCAAGTGGCA
>NZ_LARO01000011.1:0-46870 GCF_000980505.1 Lactobacillus sp. N54.MGS-719 | reverse complement strand
ATTACGCATGACGTGTACCAAGCAGCGTTGAAAATGCGCTTTAGGATAGGACTGGCAGATAGCCTCTTTCATGCCAACTACTCCGTCAGACAAGAAGAGCTCTACCTGTTCAAGGCCGCGACTCTTGAAGCCTTTGAGCATTTCGCTCCAAATCTCAATATTTTCAGTAGGCGCAATACAGCAGCTGCCTCAGAGCTTAAGCCTAAAAAAGATCAAAACGATCAAGTTGCAATTATTAACTTTATCGATTTGGACAACAATGGTAAGCAATTAACCTCATCTGGTCCACTTACTGGTAAACCAGGTGAAAGCATTAATGATTTGTACAGTACTGAAATTCCATTGAAGGCAATTGCTCAAACTGGTTATCACGTCGTCTTCAACGGTTTTGATGGTGATGGTCAAATTCAAAAATTTAACAACAATGATTTAATGACACAAGTCTTCACCGTTGGTTTGAGTAAATCAGCTAAGAGTGAAACCAAGGCTAAGGCACCTGAAAAGCAATCTGATGTGGATCTTGATGCAGTCAGAGAAGCAACTATTAATAATAAAGATACTGCTGCTATGGCATTGGGTATCGCTGCAACGATTATTAGCTTGATCGGTTTAATCGGTAAAGAGAATAAGTAAAGATTTAGTTAAAAGGGGACAGGAAAAGTCTCCTTTTTAGTAATAATTAGTGTAAGCGAATACAATTAAAAGGTATAATGTATTTAGAAAGAGGGTCATGATTATGGCTGAAGATGAAGAAAGAATTATCAGAAATAAAATTGAAGAGATTGTTAATCACGATCAAGAAGTTAAGAATAATCCTGAGTTGATGGATATTTTTAGAGTTGCCTATGGCAGGAGGGATGCAGGCAAGCCAATGCAAGTAGTAGCTTTAGCACTTGATAAATCATTGGCTGGCTACATTACTAGTCATGGTCCAGGCGAGACCCCAGACAGCGTCCTAGACTTGCATAAAGAAATGCAGAAGTTGTCGGGAATTTAGATAAATATTAATTACGTGGACTACTTGTTTATAAAGATTCGCGTGAATGCGGATCTTTTTTGTATAAAAATGGCTAATGAAACAAAAATGCAAGTATAAATTTACACTGCTATGCGCTTACATAATTGAAAAATCAATACAAAGCAAAATCTCACTTGTGAAACATAGCCATAAAGCCCGTCATATCGAGCTTTTTGACAAAATAAAACAAAAATCCACACATAGTGTGGATTTTTCGGGTTAGTTATTCACAATTTAGACCAACTTAGCACCTAATGAATTCTTGAAATGATCCAGTGCCCATTGTTGCCCATATTTAGTGAAGGTAGCAACTGCATCGGTTGGAATCGTAATATGATAATTTAGATTATAAGCTGCAATGGCGGTGTGCAAGACACAAATATCGGTGCAATCACCCGTTAGCCAAAGATCGCCAATTTTTCTTTCTCTTAAGTAATTATCTAGATTGGTGTTTTGGAAAGAAGAATAACGATTCTTGTTGAACTTGTAAACTTTGTCGCTATCTTTGTGGACATCATACCAAGTTTTGATTTTGCCATACAATTCTTGTCCAGAAGTGCCAATAATATTGTGTGGTGGGAAAAGTTTGTATTCGGGACTAAATTTATCGTGAGTGTGACCATCTGTAGGGAAGATCACATAATCACCATTTTGATAAAACTCATCAGCTAATTCTAGAATGTGACCCTCAATTGCTTGCCCAGGTTTACCACAAGTTAGTGCACCGTCATCAGCGATGAAATCATTAGTGTAGTCGATAATCAGTAGTGCTTTAGTCATAATTTACCTCTATATGTTTCTGTATTCTGAAATCAGTTTTTGTTGTAAGTCGGCTAAATTCTTTGTCAAAAAGACAGGATAACGATCAGGGTTAACTAGACGCTTAGTAGCTGTTGGTAATTCTGCGATTTTTTGATGAGCGAATTTTTGAATGGCAAAAGTGTCAGTTTCAATATCTTTTTCATGATCAGGAGTTAAAATTTCACTCAAAAGTGGTTTAGCTACAAAGTCTTTTAATTCAACTTTGTCGCAAGTGGCATATACATCCGCATTGACTGCAGAAATAGTGTCACCGATTTGTTCATCATTTAATGCAATGACATCAGCAAAAGCCTTATTAGGTTCATTTTTCTTATAGAGACGGTAAACTTGCTTATTGCCTGGCAAAGTAATCTTTTCACGACTGTTACTAATCTTGATCTTAGGTTTCCATTTACCGTTGTTCTCAAGTTCAGACATTTTGTAGACACCGCTTAAAACTGGGCTAGATGAACTCGTAATCAAACGTTCACCGATACCAAAGTTATCAAGTGGTGCGCCATCTTCAAGTAAAGCTTTAACGATGTGAGCGTCTAAAGCATTGGATGCAGTGATCTTAGCGTTAGGGAAGCCTGCATCGTCTAACATCTTTCTAGCCTTTTTGGCTAATTGAGTAATATCACCAGAGTCAATTCTGATGCCAACTGGTTCATGACCAGCAGCACGTAATTCTTTGAATACTTTGATAGCGTTTGGAACACCAGAATTTACCACATCGTAGGTATCAACTAATAATGCGGCTGTGTCAGGATAAATTTTGGCCCAAGCTCTAAATGCAGTTAATTCATCCGGAAAACTTTCAATCCAAGCATGAGCCATTGTGCCAGCTGCTGGTACATGGAAAAGTTTAGCGGCTAAAACGTTAGAGGTGCTGCTGCAACCACCAATGATTGCGGCACGAGCACCGTAGGTTGCAGCGTCAGGACCTTGAGCACGGCGAGCACCAAATTCCATGACTGCACGACCATCAGCTGCATTTGTAATTTGCCACGCTTTAGTAGCAATTAGTGATTGATGGTTAATAATGTTTAATACTAATGTTTCCAGTAATTGAACTTCCATTAATGGACCAGAAATAGAAAGAATTGGTTCTTGTGGCATAACTGGTGTACCTTCAGGGATAGCTTTAACGGTACATTGATTTTTAGCATGTTCAAGATAATCGAGAAAGTCAGCGGAGAAGTGTTTCAATGAGCGTAAGTAGGCGATGTCATCGGCAGTAAAGTGCCAGTGCTTGATTTCATCTAGTGCTTGCATTAAACCAGCACTAACTACGAAACTACCATGGTCAGGAACGTTACGGTAGAAGACATCAAACCGTGCTTGCTTATTATGTGGCAGAGTTTGAAAATAGCCGTTGGCCATTGAAAATTCGTACATATCTGTTAAAAGTTCATGATACATTTTTCTTATTTGCTCCCTATTCTTTTAAGTATAATTTACTTTAATTACTTTAAAAATAAAAGTATAATCAACTTTTATTAGTGTCGATTGTAGCACGTTATTTAGCGAGTGCAAGTTTTAACGCAATTTAAAGATCTTAGGTGGTCGGCCAGAACGCTTAGTAGAAGCTGTTCCTACTTCTTCAAAAATGTTTTTATGGGTTTTCTTAAAGTTAGAATTATCAATTTTGTCGACTGTAGTTTTTAAGAAAATAGCGTAAACTTCGCGTGCTTGTCGCAGAGTAAATGTTGGTCCTAAGATTTGAAGTACTGTTGGTTGGTAATCTAGCTTGTTCTTAATTCGCTTGATAGCTGCAATTACGATTAGATGGTGATCAAAGGCAAGTTTAGATTGTTCGGTTAAGGTTAGATCAATATCATTGTTTTTTAAATAAAAATGTTGGTCCTTAAAATTAAATGTGAACCATCTTGCTTCTGTTGCACCATAGCCAGGCTTAAGTTGTGGCATAGCGGGCAAAAAAGTCATATAAGCTAAAGCTAGTGCACGTTCACCACTAACTCGATTAGGGTCAGTAAAAGTAGCCAACTGTTCAGTGGCACCATGAGGGATGGACATGCCAATTTTATCTTTAATCAGTCGGATACAAGCAGCATCTGCACTTTCATTTCTACGTAACAGAGTTTCAGGCAATGCCCATTTATTCTTAAAAGGTTCATTAGCTCGTTTAATTAACAAAATTTGAGGCAAATGAGTGTTAGGATTGAAACTCCAAATGATATTCGTAATCGTAATTAAAGGACGAGCAACAATTTCTTCATCCAAATAAATCACCTCGAAAAAAGATCATTCAAATACGTAACTACGTAAATTGAATGATCAAATTTTTATTAAAAATTAGTTTTTATTATCTTGATTATCGTTTGAATCTTCATCATGATTATCTGACTTAGTAAAGTCACCGTTCATTGTGTTAGGCCGACCTATTTGATAATCAGTTTCATGCTTTTCGACTCTAGGTGAAACTTCATTGGCTTCAGGCATTACCATTGCTGCAATAATATAAAGTGCAGTGCCCGGGAAGAAACCAGTGAAGATAATTAAAGCAGCACCAATGATTCTTACCCAAGTCGGATCTACATTGAAGTAGTTAGCAATTCCACCAAAAACACCAGCTAAAATTTTGTCTTGTGATTTAGTTAATCTTTTTTGCATAATAATAGCCTCATTTCTAATCTCGCTATTGGTTACTTGTAATTATACAGCATAAGGGATGCGAAAGGCATTTGGAGGATTAAAATATAAAGCTTTGTGTAAGAAATATTATTTATCTTTTTGTAAAATAAAAGGTCTAGCATTTACTAGACCTACCTTTATGCCCGCTAAAGGATTCGAACCTTCACTCAGTCACCTGAACAGCGACCTGAACGCTGCGCGTCTGCCAATTCCGCCAAGCGGGCATTTTTCTCATGTACATGAATAATCATACCAAATATTTGGTAAAATGTAAGCATAAATATACTTTATTATGCAAAAGGATGGAATTTCATGTTTTTTAGTAAAAAGATAAAACGAACTTTTATTAGTTTTGTTGCTGCGATTTCGTTGATTTCATGTGGGGCGGTTTTCACAACGCCAGTACATGCCGACGCTACTAGCAGCTACCAAGCTGATCAACTTAATTTGAACGTTAAGTCTGCTATTGCTATCGATAGCGATTCCGGTCAAATTTTATACGCCAAAAATGCAGATAAAACCTTACCAATTGCTTCAATGACCAAATTGGTCACTGTTTATTTAACTTTACAAGCAATTAAGAATAAGAAGTTATCATGGGACCAAAAAGTAAAGCCAACCGCTCCAATCGTGAAGGTGGCTAACAACACTGAATATTCAAATGTACCACTTAAAATGGGACATTCTTACACTATCAGACAACTTTACCAGGCAACGTTAATTGAATCAGCTAACGGTGCCGCAATGCTTTTGGGTCAAACCATTGCCGGCTCACAAAAAGCTTTCATTAATCAAATGCGTGCGCAAGTTAAAAAGTGGGGCATTGAAGATGCCAAAATCTACACCGCTTGTGGTTTACCTAATGGTAATTTAGGCAAGGATGCTTACCCTGGCGTTAACAAGAACGATGAAAACACTATGTCAGCCAAAGACATGGCAATTATCGGACAAAACTTGATCAAGGATTTCCCAGAAGTTTTGGACACAACTAAGATTGCCCACTTAAACTTTAAGGATGGCAATAAAGTTACTAAGATGGCTAACTTCAACTGGATGCTTAAGGGTCTTTCTCAATATGACGAAGCATACCCAGTTGATGGTTTAAAGACTGGTACCACTGATGCTGCAGGTGCTTGCTTTATCGGTACAGTTGAACACAGTGGTGCGCGTTTGATCACTGTAGTTATGGGTGCACGTCACCAAGACGGTACCGATCCATCACGTTTTATCCAAACTAAGAAGTTGATGAACTTTATTTTCAACAAGTATCGTCCAATTACGATGACTGCTGGCAGTCAAATGAATGGTGCGAAGTCAATTAAGGTTACTGACGGTGACAACGCAACTACTAACTTGGGCTTGAAGAACAGAATTACTATTTGGGATCCAGCAGATGACAAGACTTTAGTAGCTAGCTTAGATAAAAAGACTGTTGAAGCACCAATTACCAAAGATCAAACAATCGGCAATTACCAATTCAAGTCTGGCAATGAAAAGATTGTTTCTTTGTCAAACCCTAACGGCATGAATGTTAAAGCAAAAGCCTTATCAGCTAATGGTAAAGTCAACTTCTTTGTAAGAATTTGGCGCTGGCTTTTCGGAGGCAGATAAAATGACAGAAATTACTGAAGCGATATTAAAAAAGGTTATTACGAAGAGATCAAGTGATACGCATAAGGGCGATTATGGTCGAATCCTTTTAATTGGCGGTGGCGAAAACTATGGTGGCGCCATTATTATGTCGACTTCAGGAGCGGTCAATAGTGGTGCAGGACTTACCGCTGTCGCAACCCATCCGGTCAATTTAACTGCGCTTCATGCACGTTTGCCTGAAGCAATGTTTATCGATTGGCGGGATGCCAAGCTGGCTAATTTGATTAAAAATATGGACGTCGTGGTTTGTGGACCTGGGCTTGGCATGTCCGATTTAGCCAAGCAAATTATGGTTATTCTGAGAAGATGTACTTCAGAAAAACAAACGGTAGTCCTAGATGCCAGTGCGCTTGACTTGATTAGTCAAGATAAATCGCTTTTACCAACGAATGCAGGTCATTTAATTCTTACGCCCCACCAAATGGAATGGCAGAGACTGAGTCAAATTAGAATTCCATTTCAAACAGATAGTGCCAATATTGATGCTTTGAACCAACTAATTCCAGATAGTAATGCGATGTTGGTTTTAAAATCAAATCATACCCATATCTATGATGGCAAAGGTCAAGTTTTCGTTAACCCTTTGGGCAATCCAGGTATGGCAACTGGCGGCATGGGCGATACGCTTGCCGGTATTATCGGCGGCTTTGTAGCTCAATTTGGTCCAAGCGTCGACACTGTTCTGGCAGCTGTTTACATTCATTCTCTAGCTGGCGATTTAATTAATAAGGATAACTACGTTGTTAAACCAACTGAGGTTTCTAAAGTATTGCCTAAATTAATGAAAAAGTATTCAGAATTATCGTAAACATGTTAAAATTTTAAGTATAGTAAAATAGCATCCCGATTCAGGGATGTTTTTTAGCGTAACGCTTTAATATGCGCGAAGCATTAATTATAATAGTTAAGATTATTTTTAAAAAAGAAGATTAACACGTTTATGAAGAAAAACATTATTATTGGAGTGGCCAGTATCGTATTGGCTTTTGGAGCAATTATCGGTTTAGCTAACGGTTGCGCACCAAAGTCTGATATCTCTCAAGAAGCAGCTACCATTCAAAGTAAGACGACTAAACCAAAGAAAAAAGCTAAGAAAAAGGCTAAACAAAATACAGAAATTTTTCGTCCATATAAAGATCCTAAGGATTTAAGAAAAGAAGGCACTTGGCGTCAAAAGAGTGAGACTAAGAAACATCCTAAGATTAGTCCAACAGAAAAAGATTTAACTTTACGTGTCTCACTTGAAGGCAATCGTACTTACTTGTTAAGAAAAGGTAAGGTAATTTACACCATGCTTTCTACTGGCGGTATTTTCAAGAAGGGTAAATCTCTCACGCCAACGGGTACTTACAGTATTCAAGGCGGACGCGGCGATAGTTTCTTCAATTATAATTTAGGAGAAGGGGCTAACAACTGGACAAGCTGGAGTCCTGATAATGTTTACTTATTCCACTCTGTACCTACTAAAGGTGATGGCAGCTACAATTTAAAGGAAGCTGCTAAATTAGGTAGAACGCAAGGCTCTCACGGCTGTATTCGTTTAAGTGTTCCTGACTCTAAGTGGATTATGGATAATATTCCTAATGGTACTAAAGTAGTCATCAAGAATCATTAAAAAATTAGCCAGATATGCAAATGGTCATATCTGCTTTTTTCGTTAAAATTTGTGGCACGCCTTTATCATTCCTGTTATAATCATCTTTGCTAGTAGGTTAAGAGTAGTAGTTATTTTTCTGTTTTAGCGAGTCCAAGTTGGTGGAAGTTGGATATCAGAGAATAATGAAGGCGTGTTTAACTGATTAAAATAATGATTTAAATAAGCGGATACTTTGTATCAATTTGAGTGGTACCGCGGGTTAGTAACTCGTCTCTTTCTAGATAATAGAAAGAGGCTTTTTTATTTGAAAAGAGGAAGAAAATGGACTTTAAAAACGAAGTAGTTGATTTAGTTTCAAGCCAAGTTGATTTGCCTAAAGAAAAAATTGCTGCATTAATTGAACGTCCAAAGAATGCTAAGATGGGTGACTATGCTTTTCCAGCATTTATTTTGGCTAAGACTATGCACAAGAATCCTGCAATTATTGCCAAGGATATTGCTGAAAACTTAAGCAGTGATGACTTTGCCAGCATCCAAGCTGTTGGTCCTTACGTTAACTTTGCCATTGACCATGAAAAGCTTGTTTCATCAACTTTGAAGGATGTTTTAGCTGAAAAGGAACACTACGGTGATCAAAAGTTAGGTGAAGGCAACGTTCCAATTGATATGTCATCTCCTAACATTGCTAAGCCAATGTCAATGGGGCACCTTCGTTCTACTGTAATTGGTAACTCAATTGCCAAGACGATGGAAAAAGTAGGTTATACTCCAATCAAGATTAACTACCTTGGTGACTACGGTACTCAATTTGGTAAGTTAATTGCTGCTTACAAGCACTGGGGTAACGAAGAAGACGTTAAGAAAGACCCAATTATGAGTCTTTTCCACTACTACGTAAGATTCCACAAAGAAGCAGAAGATAATCCAGAACTTGACGATGAAGGTCGTGAATGGTTCAAGAAGCTTGAAGATGGCGATCCAGAAGCCGTTAGATTATGGAAATGGTTCCGTGAAGTTTCACTTAAGGACTTCAAGCGCATTTACAACGAATTGGGCGTAACTTTTGATTCATACAATGGTGAAGCATTCTTTAACGACAAGATGCAACCAGTTATTGATGAATTGAAGGAAAAAGGTCTTTTACACGAATCTCAAGGTGCACAAGTTGTTGACATGGGACCTGACGAAAACCCAGCAATTATCGTTAAGTCAGATGGTACTTCAATTTACTTAACTCGTGATTTAGCTGCTGCTGAATGGAGAATGAAGGAATACAACTTCGTTAAGATGCTTTACGTTGTTGGTAACGAACAAGCGCAACACTTTGTTGAACTTAAGACTGTGCTTAAGAAGATGGGTTACGACTGGGCAGACGAAATCCACCACGTTCCATTTGGTTTGATTACTCAAGGCGGTAAGAAATTATCAACCAGAAAGGGTAACGTTGTCTTCCTTGATCAAGTATTGAAGGATGCAGTTTCTCTTGCTAAGAAGCAAATTCAAGAAAAAAACCCAGATTTGGCTAACCAAGACCAAGTAGCTCATGATGTTGGTGTAGGTGCCGTTGTTTTCCACGACTTGAAGAATGATCGTCTTGATAACTTCGACTTTAACTTGGAAGAAGTCGTTCGTTTCGAAGGCGATACTGGTCCTTACGTTCAATACACCAATGCTCGTGCTCAAAGTGTATTGCGTAAAGCTGCCGCGATGGGCGAAAAGCCAAGTGACACTGATTTAGCTCTTAATGATGATTGGGCATTTGCCGTAGCTAAGGATTTAGCAGACTTCCCAAGAATTGTGGCTAGAGCTAGTGAAAAGTTTGAACCATCAGTAATTGCTAAATATTCTCTTGATTTAGCTAAGAAATTTAACAAGTACTACGCAAACGTGAAGATTTTAACTAAGGACGATAAAATTGGTGCTCGTCTTGCCTTAGTTCAAGCTACATCAATCGTCTTGACTGAATCACTCAGACTTTTAGGCGTAAATGCTCCTAAGGAAATGTAAGCAAAATCGTGAAAATTTAAAAAATAGCGCTTACATTTTGTGAAAAATTGTTCATAATAGAATTATTAAGGTACAATATGCTTGTAAGATATTTAGGAGGTATTTTTTTATGGCTTATTTTGACAACGGTAATCAAATCTTTAAGGATGCTCGTAGAAACCACTATGCTGTAGGTGCTTACAACACTAACAACTTGGAATGGACTCGTGCAGAATTGCGTGCTGCAGAAGAAACTAGAACTCCATTGTTGATCCAAGTATCAACTGGTGCTGCTAAGTACATGGGTGGTTACAAGTTCGTTAAGGACATGGTAGCTGACCAAATGGATTCAATGAACATCTCAGTTCCAGTTATTTTGAACTTGGACCACGGTGACTTTGAATCAGCTAAGGAATGTATCGCACTTGGTTACTCATCAGTTATGTTTGATGGTCACAAGCTTGATACTGAAGAAAACTTGGCTAAGACTAAGGAAATCATCAAGTTAGCTCACGAACGTGGTATTTCAGTTGAAGCTGAAATTGGTAAGATTGGTGAAAACCAAGGTGCTGACGGCGGTGAATTAGCATCAGTTGAAGACGCTAAGACTTTCGTTGCTGCTGGTGTTGACAAGCTTGCTTGTGGTATTGGTAACATCCACGGTGTATACCCAGAAGGCTGGAAGGGCTTGAACTTCGACCGTCTTAAGGAAATTGCTGAAGCAGTTCCAGAAGAACCACTTGTATTGCACGGTGGTTCAGGTATTCCTGAAGACCAAGTTAAGAAGGCTATTTCACTTGGTATCGCTAAGGTTAACATCAACACTGAATTCCAATTAGCATTCCAAAAGGCTACTCGTGAATACATCGAAGCTGGCAAGGACTTAGACAAGGGCAACAAGGGTTATGACCCACGTAAGTTGTTATTGCCAGGTACTGAAGCTATTACCGACGCTATGAAGGAAATGATTGGCTGGTTAGGTACCAAGACTATTGATGACGAACTTAAGGATGCATCATTCGACCGTTCATCATTAAACGAAGAATAATCATTTGATTATTAATTAAAATAAAGCTCAGCTTTTGCTGGGCTTTATTTTTTGCATAATTTATCTTTTCACATTAATCCAGCGACCATGAACTTCAATTTTGCCATCTTTTTCTAGTTCTTTTAACTTACGACTGAATGTCTTCGGCGTAATTCCTAAATAACTGGCTAAGTCCTTTTTCTTTAGTTCTAATTTTACTTCATTTTTGCCTTGCTCATTGGCAAGGTCATTCAAGTAAGCTAATATCCGTTCTTTGGCATCCAAGGTGTTTCTAAGCACCGAATTATGTTCAATTGCGACTAACTTTTTACCGAAATTATTTAAAAGCTTCAATGACAAATCTGGTGTTTTCTGCAAAAGTTTTTGAAAATCTGCGCGGTTAATTGAGCAAACCCAGGTGTCCTCCACAGCTTCAACAAAGTTTTCATTTTCGCTTTGTTTGAATAAATGTTGTTGTCCTTCAATGTCACCTTTTTGAAGTATACCTAGCACGACTTCCATGCCATCTTTTGATAGGTTGTAGACTTTTGCCTTTCCCTGATCGATGACAATCATGCCATCTTTACTATCATCAGGTTATCTAATAATACTTCCTTTAGGAAATTTCTGTTGGTGTTCAGAGACGGCTACTAATTTTTTCTTTAAATCTACGGGTAAATCTGTAAAAAGGGTTGCTTTGCTTAAACAAGCGACAGGGGAATGTTTTGTCATAAAAATCATCTTTTCTAATTTTCTTGATTTAAATCAATTTTGTCATAATAACTTCTTATTATAATTAATTGCGACAAGCCTTAAGACAACGAATTGTAACTCAAAGGTTGTATGATGATTTTGAAAACATCAGAGTATAGAAAGGATTCATCAAGATGAAAAAATATATTGCACACATTACCCCATTAAATGCAGATAAGATTGGCTGCGAAGCTCACGGTACAGCTGAATTTACTGAAGATGGCGATAAGCTTCATGTTAAAGTAGAAATGTTTGATACTCCTAAGAATATTGAACACTGGGAACACTTCCATGGCTTTCCTGATGGTAAGGAAGCCAATGTTCCAACCATGGCTCAAGACAAGAATCATGATGGCTTTATTGATTTGCCAGAAACTGAAGAAGTATCAGGTACAACTATGGTGCCATTAGACGATGCACCACAAGATATGAACATCCCTCACGATGGTTATCCTGTTGCAGACGAAAACGGTCATTACGAATACGAAATCGATATTCCATTGGAAAAATTACAAGCTAAGTTCAAGGATGCCTTTGGTACTGAAGATCTTCAATTAGATAAACGTGTAGTTTATGTACATGGTGTACCAAAAGACCTTGAATTACCTGACACCGTTGGTGGTTGTGTAATGAGCTACGATGCTCATACAACTTTGCCAATTGCTGCAGGTAAGATTGAAGAAGCTTAATAAATATAATCCTATTCATAAGTTACTGTAATTTCTGAATAGGATTTTTTCATGCATAAATTTGTATAAATTGAGCCGACCATCAAAGAAGTATAGAATTAGATGTATCTTAATGAAAGTATTAGAAAGTGTAGCAACATAGATATGAGTAAATACGATCAATTGTGGCAATATATTAAAGACAACAAAACTGGCGACTTTGAGCTTTCATTTGATGAAATCGAAAAAGCAGCAGGACTGCCAATCGACCATTCATTTTTGCATTATAAGAAAGAACTGCCTGACTATGGTTTTGAGGTAAAAAAGATTTCACTCAAGAACAAGACAGTTAAGTTTTATCAATTATAAAGGCAGGACATGGCATACGATTTTAAAAAAGAAGAAAAGTAGTTTTATCGTCCAGGCAAAAAGCCTGAATTAATTGATGTTCCACAGATGTAATATATTGCTGTTCAAGGTCAAGGCGATCCAAATCAAGAGGGCGGAGAATACAAGCATGATCTTGTATAGTTTAGCCTATACAATTAAAATGAGTAAAAAGGGCTCACATCAGATTAAAGATTATTTTGACTTCGTGGTTCCACCGCTTGAAGGATTTTGGTGGCAAGATGGCGTTAAAGACATTGATTATGCTCATAAAGAAAGATTCAATTTTATTTCCTGCATTCGGATGCCTGAGTTTGTGACAGATGAAGTTTTGGCTTGGGCTAAAAAAGAAGCTGCAATTAAAAAAGGCTTGGATTTCTCACCAGTAAAATTACTTGTTTTGACAGAAGGAAAATGCGTATGCATCATGGTAGTTATGATGATGAGCCTGCTACTATCGCTAAGATGCATCAATTCATTGCTAAAAATGATTTGGGATTAGACTTTTCAGATCAGCGTCGTCATCATGAAATCTATTTATCAAATCCTCAACGTACAAAGTTAGAAAATTTAAAAACGATTATTCGCTTGCCAGTTAAAGAAAAGAAGATGAAAAATGACTAAAAAAGTTACGCCACGTTTGGTGATGGCGATTTTATCGGCAGGGATGCTCTCATTTTTGGGAATCCTTGATGAAACGGCAACGACAGTTACTTTTCCAATCTTGACTAGAGACTTTGCAATTACTACCGATCAAGTTCAATGGGTTAATACCCTGGTGTTGCTAGTGATTGCAACGATTGTGCCAATTAGTTCACAGATAAGGTTGAGAATTCCTACCAAAAAAATATTTATTCTAGGAGTTTCATTATTTATATTGGGCTTACTGATTGATATCGTTACTCCATGGTTTGATCTTTTGTTAGTAGGTCGAGCCTTGCAAGGAATTGGTACCGGTATAGGCTTGCCGCTGATGTATAACATTATCTTGGCTGAGGTGCCAAAAGAAAAGCTGGGCTTCATGATGGGGATTGGAACGATGATTACCGCTTGTGCCGTAGCCTTTGGTCCGGTGTTTGGTGGTATCGTGACTGATGCGCTTAATTGGCGCTGGATTTTTATCATTTCACTGTTTCTGATAGTAATTAGTTTACTAACAGGAATCTATTCAATTCGCCAGATCAATCCTTTGCAGAAGGTGAAGATCAAGTACGGTCAATGGCTGTCTCTTGCTGTTGCTTTAGTTTGCTTAATGCTAGGCTTTACTCGAATTGCCAAATATTCATTCCTGTCAGTTCCAGTTTTAGGCTTTTTAGTTTTAGGAATCATCAGCTTATTAATTTGGCTAAAAATATCTTGGTCCGATAAGGAAGCCTTGATTAGTCCTCAATTATTTAAAAATTTGCGTTTTAGCATGCAACTAATTGCCTATTGTTTTGCTAAAATTGCGACTTTGGCCTTAGGCTTCATCTTTCCAATCTATGTGCAAGCCGTTAATCATGGATCCGTTTCTCTGGCTGGTTGGATTACATTTCCAGGTGCGGTGATAAACGCCTTGATGGCAGCCTTAGCAGGAAAGCTGCTCGATAAAAAAGGTGCGCGTTTGCCGATCATTATTGGCGTAATTGCCAGTCTAACTAGTTTGATTTTGATGAATATATTAGCACCACTCAGCAGTATTGCCATTGTATTATTGTATGTTCTTTATTATGGCGGTTATGGGATGTGTTTTGGCAGTCTGATGACCAGTGGATTGATTACTTTGAGCAAAGCCAACCATGCCCAAGGCAATGCGATCTTCAATACTTTGCAGCAATTTTCTGGAGCACTCGGAACTGCATTAGCTGGGACTTTGATTGCGATTGCACAAAATAATCATGTAGGTAATGGTACGGCAATAGGTTCTAAGTGGACGTTTATGGTGCTGCTTGTGCTGATAATTGTTAATTTAGTCCTTGCACTAGTATTTGTACCGAAGAAGAAAAGTAAATAGTAAAAGGTTAAATTTATGACTTTAAAAAATGCCTGAATTGTCAATTTAAGTGCAACAGTTAGGTTATGAAGAGATATATTGCTTGAAGAGTTCTTCTGCCGTGTGATATTGGAGGATTCGGCGATGCTTGTGGTTAATGGCATTAGTTGCTTGTTGAACATAAGTAGCTATCTTGTCTTTCATGCTTTTACCCTTAGGGAAGAATTGACGCAAAAGACCGTTGCAGTTTTCATTTGTGCCTCTTTCCCAAGGAGAATACGGATGAGCAAAGTAGATCTGGCAATTCTTAATTTTTGTCATATCCGCAAACTCAGAACTGTTGTCAAAAGTAAGAGATAGTTGTATCAACAAGAACAGGCTAAAGCGACTAAAGAAGCTAAATAAAAAGATCGATGATCTTCGTTAAAAAACGGTGATCATCGATCTTTTGTTTTTCTATAATCCAAATGCAATCTTGTATAACAATGCACCGCAGATACCACCAGCAATTGGAGCAACTACTGGTACCCAACCGTAGTCCCAGTGAGCAGAACCCTTATGAGGCAATGGGCAAAGTGCATAAACGATACGTGGACCTAAGTCTCTTGCAGGGTTTAATGCAGGACCGGTAGGACCACCAACAGCCATAACCAATGCGGTGATTAAGAAACCAACACCGAGGTTGGCAATATCTTCTGATTGCTTGAAGAACATGCCACGGTATAAACCAACGGCTACAAACAAAAGAATTGCTGTACCAACAAATTCAGTGATAAAACCGTTTAACTTACTGTTGGCAGTATCACCAGTCGCAAAGCTGGCAAAAACAGCGTCATCACTAGCAGTTCTCTTAATGTATGGCCAGTAAACAGCCACTAATATAAGTTGGCCTACGATTGCACCAAGCATTTGAACCAAGATATATGGTAGAACTTGATCCCAAGGGAATGCACCTGCACATGCTTGTGCAAGGGTTACGGCCGGATTCAAGTGGTTACCTGAAATTGAACCGAATAACATCGCAGGAAGCATGACACCAAAACCAAAGCCAAATGCGATTAAAAGCCACCCACCATTGGCTTGTCCATCGCGGCTATTACCTCCAGTATCACGCAATACTGAGTTGGCAACTGAACCGTTACCTAAAACTACTAAAATAATCGTACCGAAAAATTCGGCCAAATACTTTATCATCCAAGTATGTTCCATAATAGATACTTTTTACTCCTCTAAAAAAAATAAGTGAAAAATACACACAAGATTGAATTATACACTATATTGAGAAAATAGATATGATTATTTTAAAAATTTCAAATATTTTGCTCAAAAACAGATCTTTCTTACTTTTTTGTTTTTTCTAGTAGAATAATTAGTAAGGAATTTTTTAGAAAAGGCGTAAAGAATGAGCGAAGAAAATAAAAATGATGTAGTAACTGGCGCTTCCGAAACTATTGATGCTAGTTCGGGTTCTTCAATGTTAGAACATGAAGAACCTAAAAAAGAAGAAGCCACTAGTCCATGGCCTGGTCCAAAGGGTATGATCCCAGTAACCAGTGGTAAAGCCGACGATGCTAATGTCCATAACCGTGTCTTCTTAGACAATATCTTGGTGGAAATGCGTGTAATCGATTCTGTTGAACCGGATTTGACTACAACAATTTTGGGTAGAAAATATGCATCCCCATTAATGCCGGCTGCAGTTTCGCACTTGAATAAAGTGTTAAGTGATAAAACGAGAAAGCCAATGCAAGAAAAAGCAATGGCCGCTCGCAACATGGATTTGCTTAACTGGATTGGTATGGAAACCAACGAAGAATATGGTGAAATTGTCAGTCAAGGCGGGGACACAATTCGCATTATCAAGCCTTTTGCTGATCATCACAAGATTTTAGATGAAATTAAATTTGCGGAAGATCATGGTGCCGTTGCCGTAGGTATCGACATCGACCATATTGCCGGAAAAAACGGCAAATATGACGTTGTTGACGGTATCCCTTTAGGTTCAATTACAATGGCTGATTTAAAGCATTATGCAGAGAGTACCAAGCTACCGTTTATTGCTAAAGGCGTGTTGTCTGTGACCGATGCTTTGAAGACCCGTCAAGCGGGATGCAAGGCAATTGTAGTTTCACACCACCATGGTCGCGTACCTTTTGGTGTTCCACCTCTAGCAGTTTTGCCTGAAATTAAAAAAGCACTTGTTGGTAGTGGCATGGAAATTTATGTTGATGGTTCTTTGATGACAGGTTATGATGCATATAAAGCTTTAGCCATGGGTGCTGATGCTGTATTGATTGGTCGCGGAATTTTGTCAGAACTTCTTCAAAACGGTACTAAGGCAGTAGAAGATAAGCTCAAGCAAATGAATGAGCAATTGGCAGAAATGATGATGTACACTGGCGTTAAGGATACAAAGTCATTTGATCCTGATGTTTTGTATTATCAAAAATAAAATAATATCGATAAATAAGAACAGTAAAAGAAAAGGAGATTGCACTTGCAATCTCTTTTTTACAGCTCAATCTTTTCAGCAGGCAATTTAACCTGTAATTTTTCAAAAGAAAACGGCTTAATCAATGAAATTTCGTAAGCATCAAGAGCTAGATTTTCTCTAGCAAAATCTGGATTGTATAAAGGATCACCAACGATCGGACAACCGATTGCTGACAAATGAACTCGAATCTGGTGAGTTCTTCCTGTTTCAAGCGTTAATTTAACTAGGGCAGTATTGTTATCATATTTTTTAAGTAATTCATAGTGGGTTACAGCCCTTAGACCATCGCTGCGAGCCATTCTTTTTCTTTGATCATCAGGATCCTGACCAATAGGAAGATCAATAGTACCGTTTTTCTTTAATTTATCCGCATGAATAACTTTAGCCAAATATTCACGATGAAAAGTTTTATTAGTGAGTTCTCGATTCAAAATAGGAACAACTGCCGGATTTTTAGCCACCAAAAGCAGACCGCCTGTAAGCATATCGAGTCGATGTACGATGTACGGACTGCTAGCTAAATAAGTAGCACAATCATTCAATGCTGTATCAGTTTCATTTAAGTTAGGGTGAGTTTTCTGCCCCTTCTTTTTATTAATGATCAATAAATTATCGTCTTCGTAGATAACGTCAGGCATTCGTCTACTTGCAGGGTAAGTTTGCTGCATTGAATCAATTTGATCAAGCACGATATCAATTTTGTCACCTGGCTTAACCAATTCATTGAAGTAGCGGTATTTACCATTAATGGTTACATTTTGCTCGATTCTTAAATAATGGCGCCATTTTCTAGGGATAAGTAATTTACGCAGGACCTCGTTAACTGGTAATGGATCAAGATTTTTTGGATAAAAAAGTGTAAAATTATAAACCATAAATATTTCCTAAGTCTGCTTCAATTCTAAACGTGTGTTTTAGTAATTATGATACAATTTTCTTGTTTCTAAAAAGGAGCAATGTATTTAATGAATAATGACCAACCAAAAAGAAGTGGCTTTAAGGATGCATGGCATCGATTTGATAGTCGCTTCTTTATCGGACGCTGGATTATTTTAATCCTACTCACTTTAATACTTTTAACTTGTACATATTATACAATTAAAGTTAAAACTTCGAACATCTCGAATTTAAAGGCGTCACTTTCAACTACAACAACTATTTACGATTATAAGGGCAAAAAAGCAGGTTCCTTATATTCGCAAAAGGGTTCGTTTGTAGAATATGATAAAATTTCGCCAAATATTCAAAATGCGGTCATTTCAACAGAAGACCGTACTTTTTGGACGAACCCTGGTTTTAGTGTTAAAGGTATGGTTCGTGCCGCCATTAGTTTGGTTATTCACCATGGTCAAGTTACCGGTGGTGGTTCCACATTAACGCAGCAGCTGGCTAAGAATTCACTACTTACTCAGCAGCAGACCTTTTCACGAAAATTAGAAGAATTGTTCTTTGCAATTGAGATCAACCATGTTTATTCCAAAAAAGACATTTTGACGATGTACTTGAATAACGCCTATTTTGGTAACGGTGTCTGGGGCGTGCAAGATGCTAGTCGTAGATATTTTGGTAAAAATGCTAGTGATGTAACTGTCAGTGAAGCTGCCACTTTGGCAGGGATGCTGCGGAATCCTAGTTTCTACAACCCTGTAGACCATATGGCTAATGCACTGTCACGTCGTAATTTGGTTTTGAGCTTAATGGCTGATAATGGCAAAATTACTTTAGCTCAAGCCAAAGCTTATTCAAAAGAAGGCTTAACTTTAAAGAATACCTTTAAGAATAAGGATGGCTACCGTTACCCATACTTCTTTGATGCTGTTGTAGATGAAGCAATTAGTAAGTACGGCTTAACAGAAGAGCAAGTAATGAATAAGGGCCTCAAGATTTACACTACCCTTAACCAAAATTACCAAAGCAAGATGCAAGATACCTTTGAACAAAGCTGGCTTTTCCCACAAAATGGTTCAGATGGTACCGAAGCCCAAGGTGCCAGTGTGGCAATGGATCCTAATACTGGTGCCGTACGTGCAGTTGTTGGGGGACGTGGACAACACGTCTTCCGTGGCTACAACCGTGCAACGCAAATGAAGCGTCAGCCTGGTTCATCGATCAAGCCGCTTGCTGTTTACGCACCAGCTCTTCAAAATGGTTATCATTATGATTCAGAGCTTTCCAACAAACTGCAGAAATTTGGTAAGAACGGTTATGAGCCACACAACGTTGATAATGGCTACTCTGATAAGATTCCAATGTACCAAGCCTTAGCTCAAAGTAAGAATGTTCCTGCTGTATGGCTGCTTGATAAGATTGGGGTTAACAAGGGTGTTCAATCTGTTGAAAACTTTGGTATTAAGGTGCCAAAGAGCGATCGCAATCTTGCTTTAGCCCTTGGTGGTCTTTCATCTGGTGTATCACCATTACAAATGGCCCACGCATATTCTGCCTTTGCCAATAAGGGTAATTTGCCTAACAATTCTTACTTTATTACTAGAATTACAGATGCCAGTGGTAATGTTTTAGCAGAAAATGGCAATCCGGGCACACACCGTATTATTTCTGAAAATACGGCAAAAGAAATGACTACGATGATGCTGGGCGTATTTACTAACGGTACAGGTCAATCTGCTCAACCAAGTGGCTACCGTGTTGCTGGTAAAACTGGTTCAACTGAAGTGCCTAACTCATATGGTTTTGGTACTAAGGACCAGTGGATTGTTGGTTATACTCCTGACATCGTTGTCGCAACTTGGGTTGGTTTTGACCGAACCAGTAGACAGCATTATATGCAAGGAATTTCCGAAACAGGAATTACTAGACTATATAAAGCCGAAATGGAAGGCATTCTACCGTATACCGCTCAGACTCAATTTACCGAAAAAGCACCTAACCAGATTGTGAAAGATAATGGTTCAAACTTTGATTGGACCGGCGGATTAGGGCAAAAAATTCAAGATGGTATAGGTTCTGCAGGACAGAAGATTAATGAATGGTATAATAGTGTGAAAGGCTTATTTGGCCAATAAAATTTAGGAGGACCATGATGGTTAACGTTTACGATTCAGCTAACAAATTAGCAGAAGATTTGACACAAACTGATCAATACAAGGCTTTACAAAAGGCTATTAAGGATGTAGAAGAAAACGACGAAAGCTCAGCTATGTTCAAGAAGATGGATGAACTTCAAGCTAAGATTTTGCGTGCTCAACAAGCTGGTCAACCTCTTGCTGCTGAAGATCAACAAGCTTACAAGGACTTGAACGACCAAGTACAAAAGAACGATTTGATCGTTAACATGCTTAAGTCAGAACAAGCTTTATACGACTTGCTTAACGACATCCAAAAGACTTACTCAAAGCCAATTAATGATCTTTATGAAGACCTTAGAAACTAGAACTCGCGATGAAATTTATTCACTTTGCGGATGCGCATTTAGATAGTCCATTTCGTGGGCTATCTTTTTTGCCATCTAAGGAATTTAACCAAATATATCAAGCGGCCGATCAATCATTAACGAGAATTGTTGATTTGGCTTTAAAACAAAATGTTGATTTAGTCTTAATCGCTGGAGATACTTTTGATAGCAACACGCCATCTCCAAGAGCACAGCTATTTTTTGCCGAACAGATAAAAAGGCTGACTGATCAAAAAATTCAAGTGGTGATGATTTTCGGTAACCACGACCACATGAAAAAAGCAGATCTACTAGTTACTGAAACACCTTATTTCAAATTATTGGGTAATGGTGAAAAAGTGGAGAAAGCCACTTTTGCGACAAAAGCTGGTTTTACTTACGATGTAATCGGCTTTTCATATTTGAATAACCATATTACGCGTGACATGATACCTGATTTTCCTGCAAAGGGACAAAATTATACTTTTGGATTAATGCACGCACAAGAAAAAGCACAAACTAATAATGTTTATGCACCATTTACTACTAGTGAAGTGCAGAACCTTAATTACGATTATTTTGCCTTAGGCCATATTCACGCACGCAATAACTTGTCAGAAAATCCATGGATTGTTTATCCAGGTAACATTCAGGGGCGTCACATCAACGAAATGGGCACTAAAGGTTGCTATCTTGGCGAGATCGATGAACAAACTAAGAAGACAAGCATTGAGTTTAAACAAACTAGTCCAATTATTTGGCAAGCTGTCGAAATCAATTTGGAAGGTGAAATCGATAAAGCTGGTTTGCAGACAAAAATCATTGAAGTCCTTAATCAAATTAAGCAAAAGACTTACTTTAGTTTAACCATCAAGGGTGCACAATATTTGACTGAAGAAGAGCGAGAACTGACTGCAGATACTGATTTTTGGCAGACAATCTCGCAAAATTTGCCATTTGCTTCTCAGCTAGTTGACGTTCGTTATGAAACCAATACCAGTTTGGAATTAAATGAGAATGATCAAAAGGCCTTTGAAAAAGCCAAGGCGGAAATTTTTGATGTAGATGAGTTCAATCAAATCGTAAACGACTGGAAGAAAAAAGATCCAGAAGCAGCTGCACTAGCAGAAGATCCTAAATTTATTGAGGCTGTTAAGCAATTAACCGAAGTAAAGCTAATGAGTAAATTGAAAGGAATTAAAGATGAGACTGAAACAAATTAAAATGATCAATTTTGGCCAGTTTTCTGACAAGTCTTTTGATTTACCTAGCAAAGAAATAAACGTCTTCTTTGGTGCTAATGAGGCGGGAAAGAGTACGACGGTAGCTTTTATTAAGCAGATCATGTTTGGCTTTCATTTGCGCAGTAATTCGTCTCCGTTTTTTGAAGATTATACGCCGTTAGCTCATGTGAGTCCGATGGGTGGCAGTCTTGTCTTTGAAGCGGACGATGGCGAATATGAATTAGAGCGCTTGTATGCCAAAGGCGATAAGACTAAGCGTGGTATTTTAACCGTTAAAAAAGATGGGCAAGTAGTGCCCGAGAGTCTCTTTTTCGATCAAATTCAAAAAATCGATGGTTCGTTTTATGCCGACAGCTTTATCTTTAATCAAGAAATGCTGGGTCAGGTAAGCAGCTTGAGTCAAGAAGACTTGCTTGAACGTATTTATTACTTGGGTGCAGCCAATAGTGGTAAATTGCTTGAAATGCGTGATGGCTTTGAAAAAGAAGCTGGCAAGTTGTTTAAGAAGACGGGTAAAAAGCCAGAAGTAAATCGTCTGCTTAAGCAAATGGAAGACGATCGTGACAATCTGGCTCAAACACAAGCAGAGTTTGGTGATTATGAAGAACTTGATCGTGATTTAACTGCTAAAAGTGACGAGTTAAAGAGTAAGCAACAAGCTTTAGAAAAGCTGCAAAAAAGGGCGCAAGAGTTGCGTGACCTGCAAAAAGAATTAGGCAATTACCAAACTTTGCTAGATTTGCAAAAGCAAGTTAAGGATACGCAGTTTGATAGTGAAAATTATCAAAAAGCGCAAGATATCATGGCGCAAGGTCGCAATTTGCAAAAGACGATTAAGTCTTTGAAAGAGCAATTAGCTGATCTGAATGATAATAATCAGGCTGATTTGTCAGCTAGCAAAAAGCTTGTCCAACAAAAGCCGCAACTACTTCAATGGCAAGCAGAATACAAATCATGTTTGCAAAAAGCTGATGAACTCAAACAAGAAAAAGAACAAATTCTTGCTTTATCTCCTGATACCAAGCAAGTACTAGACTTGACGCCAGAGCAAATCAAACAGCTGCAAGCAGATTATTTAGCTTTGCCTAGACAAGAAAATCGAGTTGAAGCTGCTCCTAATTCCAATGATAAACTCTGGTATGTGATTGGTGCTGTCCTAGCAGTCCTTGGTTTGATCTTACTGGTTATGATGGGAACAGTTGGCGTGATCGCCTTAATTACCGGCCTAATCTTTCTTGGTGCAGGCTACGTTAAAGGCAATAACGCCAATAAACAAAATGCCGCTATTTTGGAAAAGCAAAAACTGGTCGCACAAAAGCGCCAGAGATTTGGGCAACAATATGGCTTGAATCCTGATAATTTGGATATTAATAATCTGGTGGCTAATGCCAACCAGTATCACTTAAAAGAAAACGCTGAGAAGGCAAATAATGAACAACTGAGCCAGATTAATCAAGAAGTCGCCCAATTAGCCGCAAATGTGCAAAATACGCTGAAAAAGCCAATTGAGGATGATTTTAGCTCCGTTTTAAGTGGAATTGATGAACTGGAAGAAAAGATTGACCACAGTCAAGAAATTGGTCAACGAAGAATGACGATTTCGTCTGCTTTAAAGCAAGACCAGCAAGATTTGAAAGAATTGGGTTTGCAACTTCAAACTTTGTTTGCTCAAGCTAATGTCAAAAATATGGCCGATTATGATGCTGTGTACAAAGATTCATTAGAGCAAGCCAAAATTAGGATGCAGGTTGAAGCACTTAAGAAGAGCTTAAACGATGATTTAACTCAATTGACAAAGACTAATCCAGCTGAATTAGAGCAGCAATTGCATGAATTGAATGATCAAATAGCTGCAGCTAATAATGAAGTCAGCGATTTACAACAACAAAACGCACAAGTACAGGTTAAGTTGAATAATTTGGCTGATTCAACTGCAGTATTTGAAGCGAGACAGGATTTGGCCAATACCGAAACTAATTTTGAAAGCAGTAGTAAGGAATATTTGGCTAACTTGCTTGCAGCTAAATGGATTGGTCGCTCACTTGATTTAGCTTCAAATGAACGTTTTCCAAAGATGCTCAAAGCAGCTAAAGAATATTTGGCTTTGCTTACAGGTGGACGTTACGTTGATCTTGAACTCGGCAAGAAATTAACGGTCATCAGAAAAGATGGTAAAAAGCGTGATGTTAAGTACTTGTCTCGCGGTACGGCTGAACAACTCTACTTTGCTTTAAAGTTAGCCTTTGTCGAACAAATTAAAGATGAAATCAACTTGCCAATCTTAATCGATGATTCGTTTGTTAACTTTGATGACAACCGAATTAAATATATTGAACAGTTGTTGAAGAAGATTAGTGAAAATAATCAAGTGCTGATTTTTACAGCGCAAGAAAACCTAGTCGATAAATTAGGAATCCAGCCTTTAACTTTTACGAAAGGAACTGAAAATGCTTAAACGACTCTTAGATTATAATGATGGCGAAGAAATGGATATTGTCGTTTTGATTAAAAAATCGCAATTGCGAAGAAATAAAAAGAATAAGCTTTTTTTAGCAATGCAATTCGGCGATGGATCAGGCGAGATTCGGGGCAACTTTTGGGATGCAACCAATCAAGATGCGGCTACCTTTAGTACAGGTACGATTGTAGAATTGAACGGTAAAAGAGAAGAATACCAAGGCCGTCCTCAAATTCGCATTTATAGTTTAAGGGTGGTTGGACCACAAGAAGGCTATGAGTTAGATCAATTCGTTAAGTCAGCTCCAGAACCGATTAATGATATGCATGTCGAAATTAATCAATTTGTTGATCAGATTCAAAATAAAACTTGGAAGACGATTGTTCAATATTTGTTAAAAAAGTGGGGTAGACGCTTCTTTGATTATCCTGCAGGAAAGAGTAACCACCATGCAGTGCGCGGTGGACTTGCTTTTCATACTTTGTCGATGCTTAAGGATGCGAAGGGTTTAGCTGATAATTATGAACAGATCAACCGTTCACTGCTTTATGCTGGATGCATCTTGCACGATATGGGCAAAGTGCTTGAACTAACAGGCCCAGCTGCAACGCAATACACTACCGAAGGTAATTTAGTTGGTCACTTGGTACTTATCGATGAACAAATTATGCTAGCTGCCCAAGACCTTAAGATTGACCTTGAATCAGAGGACTTGCTTTTACTTAGACACATGGTTTTGTCCCACCATGGCCGCTTGGAATATGGTTCACCTAAGTTGCCAGCTCTTCTGGAAGCAGAAATTTTGCACCGCATCGATGATATGGATGCCATGGTTTATGCAGTCACGAATGCTTTGCAGCATACTGGTAAAGGAACGTTTACTGAGCCACTGCTTAGTCAAGATGGCAGAAGATATTATCGTCCAAAATATGATCCAGCTTTAGATCATGCCAAGCATTTGGAATAAGAATAGACAAAAATAAGAGGTTAACTTCAAAAAGCTAACCTCTTGTTTTTTTGCTAATATTTACTAACTAAATATTTTTATTACTTAGTAGCACTAGTAGTTGAAACGTATGATGCTAATACGTCCTTCAAGTCGCTATCCTTGATTGAAACATCAGCACGCTTCAAAACAGTTGAGATAACGTCCTTCATAGTTGCTTGGTCTTGAGCCATTGATGCGTAAATTTCGTCATCGATAGCCTTCTTGTGATCAGCAAACTTACCCTTAGCTGGGTGGCTGATCATCTTAATTACGTGGTAACCAGATTGTGACTTAACTGGAGTTGAAGTTACTTCACCAGTCTTAAGCTTAAATGCAGCTGTCTTGAATGATGAGTCAAGAGTATTGTCAGTTGAGTCAAATGCAGGAAGCTTACCAGCCTTGTTCTTAGTAGCAGTATCAAGTGAGTACTTCTTAGCTAAGCTCTTGAAGCTCTTGCCATCTTTCAATTGTTTGATGATGCTTTGAGCAGTTGACTTCTTAGCAACCAAAATGTGTTGTACAGTTACCTTAGGTTGGTAGCTCTTCCAAGCTTGTTGTTCTTGCTTCTTAGAAATCTTCTTAATGTGCTTTAATGCTTGTTCAGAAAGAAGGTTAGTCTTTAAGTTTTCCTTGAAGCTTGAAGCAGTCATACCGTTTTGTTGTAAAACAGCACTAAATTGTGAGCCGTATTGCTTCTTGTAGTTGTTGTATTGCTTGTCAACTTTCTTTGATGAAACGTACTTGCCGTATTGTTGTTCCAAAGCACGGTTGATAATCATGTTAGCCAAAGTTGATTTACCAGCTTGTGACTTCTTCATTTCATCGTAATATTGTTGTTGAGTAATCTTACCACCCTTGTAGGAAGCAACAGTAGAATTACTACCACCGTTAGAACAAGCAGCAGTTGATAATGCAACACCAGCTACAGCTACGACTGCAGCAATTTTTTTCATATAACTCTTCATATAATTAAATCTCCACATCCTTAAATAAGTAACTGTCAACTAATATACCATAAAAATGACCAAATCGTTTTTAAATAGCGAATATTCATAGAAAAATCAAAATTTCTTTAAATTTTCTTAGGCCTTTTCGTCGTTTTGATCGTCTGAACCAGTAAATGAGTTCAAATCTTGGTTAACTTCTTCACCTTTTTGCTTCATGCGATCAACTGTAGGTTGAATATGTCTAGAATATTTTTCAACATCATCACTGATATCGCTAATAGTGCGTTGTGCTGCAGGCAATTGTTCGCTTAATTCACGACTAGCTTGCTTGACATTTTGCAATGCAGTAGCAAAACGATTGCTTTCGTGTTTTAAGGCATCGAATTCAACTTTCAATGGTTTGCCAGGACGATTGCCATCGCTGTCCTTCATGCATGAAAAAACAAAGCCAAAAGCAGCGCCAAAAACTGTTCCTAATAAAAAGCGTTTCATTTGTTTACTCCTTAAAATTGGGCTTTAATCTTATCAGCAACTTCGTTGTATTTTGCTTCGTCGTATTTGTCAGCGTTGTTGCGAGTCATGAGCTTCAAACCATCGCCTTCAAAACGAGGGATAAAGTGAATGTGTGAATGCATAACTACTTGGTTAGCAGACTTACCGTTGTTAGTGGTGATGTTCATACCTGTAACGTTAGGAAAGGCCTTCTTGATTGCATTGGCAATTTCAGGAATGTATTGCAAGTATTGTTGTGCATCTTCTTTGGTGTAGTCAAACAAGTTAACGATATGCTTCTTTGGCACCATTAAAGTATGACCTGGGTTTACTTGTGAGATATCCAAGAAAGCCTTAACGTCGTCGTTTTCAAAAACGGTGTAACTAGGAATTTCACCGCGAATAATTTTACAGAATAAACAATCATCTACTAATTTTTCCATAATATATACCTCTTGTGTTTGAACTTTAGTTTCTTATTAAGTTCATGCTATCATACTATATGTAGAAATTCAGTAAAGAAAGATAGGAAAAATGACATTAAAAATTGAACATTTAACTGGAGGCTACACAGGTGTCCCGGTTATTAAAGATATAAATTTAGAAATTAAACCAGGTGAAGCTCTGGGCTTAATTGGTTTAAATGGGGCCGGTAAATCAACCACAATTAAGCATATTTTAGGTTTGCTTAGACCGCAAAAAGGTAAGATCACTTTAAACGACGTAGTTTTGACGCAACAACCAACGAAGTTTAAGCGTGAAGTGGCTTATATTCCTGAAACACCAATTTTGTATCCAGAATTGACATTAAAAGAGCATTTGGAATTGACCATGCTTAGCTACAAATTGGATGAAAAGAAGGCTTGGGAAAGAGCACATGAACTGCTTAAGATGTTTAGACTTGATGACAAGCTGGAATGGTTGCCAATCCACTTTTCAAAAGGGATGCGCCAAAAGGTAATGATCGTTTCTGCTTTTTTAGCAGATACAAGTTTGCTCGTGATCGATGAGCCATTTACAGGACTTGATCCTTTAGCCGTTGCTAACTTAATTGATTTAATTAAAAAGGCAATTGCTAACGGCAAAATGGTGCTCATGACTACTCACGTTTTAGCCGATGCACAACAAGCCATTTCAAATTATGCTGTTTTAAACAACGGTACGATTGAAGTTATCGGTAGTTTACAAGACATTCGTGAACACTACGGCTTAAAGCCTGATGATCCATTTGACAAGTTGTACTTGGCTTTGAATAGAGAGGATCATGGCAATGCGTGAGTTAGCTAAAAAGAGATTGAATGAAAATCTCAAGCAATCGGTTAAGTATTTAACGCTTGTTTTCAATGACTTCTTTATTTTGGCTTTGATCTTTTTAGTTGGTGCATTGATGTTCTGGTATGCCGAAGCAATGAAAACTATGCCAACTAATTTGTGGTTTTATAAGCCACTGACAGGATTCATCTTATGGCTGCCTCTTTTAACGGGACGATTCGTTACTTTGATTAAAGAAGCAGATATGCAGTTTCTGTTCACGCAAGATGAGCAGATGAATGAATATTTGAAGCCTATGCACAGATATAGCTTGGTTTTACCATTCATTTTAGAAATCTTGCTTGCAGGTATTGTCTTCCCATTCGCTACAGTTAAAGCAGGCATTAGTGTTTGGAGCTATATCTTGTTGGTGCTCGCTATGCTCTTTATCAAAGATACGGAACTAGAGATTGAAAAAAGTAATCTATACTTTGGCAAAAAGCTAAGTTTTGGACTAGTTAGTTTAGTTGCCTTGCTTATTGCAATTCTTTCCGCTTATTATCCAATGGTAGGTTTGGCTTTAGGTGTAGTTGGAACTATCTTATTTGCGCCTAGCTTTAAGCCATCGTTTGGCGATAAGATGAATAAAAAGCTGCTCTTTGACTGGCACTATGCTGTAGAAAGCGAAAAGGCTAGAAAAGACCGTGTTTATTCAGTCTTCAGCATGTTTACCGATGTCGAAGAAAAGCAAGTAAGCATCAAGCGAAGAAAGTACTTGGACTTCCTTTTGCCTAAGTCAATTGCTAAAGAAAATCCTAACTTGTTCTTATACAGAAGATCACTACTTAGAAATCCAGAGTATTTGAACTTGCTGGTTAGAATGACCGTCTTCGCAATTTTGATTTCATGGTTAGTGCAAGATTGGCGCTGGGCGCTTGGCTTATCATGCTTGGTGATCTTCTTGACTGTTTACCAATTATTGCCAATGGCAACCGAATTCGACCGTAACTTTATGTATCGTGTTTACCCAATTGAACGTCAAGATCGTGGCAAGGACTTGGTCAAAGTATTAACTTTAGGCTTGCTGATTCAATGGGTGTTAATCAGTATTTTCTGGTTATTGTTATTGCCAATTAATGTAAACTTATTTGAAGCAATTGGTATTTTACTCGTGTTTACCGCATTGGTAGTTGCCACTTACTTGCCAAATCGCGTTAGAAAAATGAATCAAAAGAATTTTGGAATTAGATAGGGAATAGAGAAATGAGATTAAGAAATAAACCTTGGGCTGTAAAGCTTGTTAATGATCATCCTGAAAGTGTGTTGCAAAACCCAGATCCTGATAAGAAGATTGATTGGGCTGAACGTTTTGGCAATGATCATCCAATTGAAATTGAAGTAGGATCAGGTAAGGGTCACTTTATTACTACCTTGGCTGAAATGCATCCCGACAAAAACTACGTTGCTTTAGAATTGCAAACTACTGCAGCTGGTATTATCTTGCGAACTAAGCTTGAAAAGGGCTTGGATAACTTGCAAATTTTGCGTGGGGATGCGGCTGATATTAACTGCTTCTTCCCTGAAAATAGCACGAATGTCATTTACTTAAACTTCAGTGATCCATGGCCAAAGACCCGTCACGAGAAGCGTAGATTGACTTATAAGAGCTTTTTAGTTAAGTATCAACAAGTCTTGACTAAAGACGGTCATATCGAATTTAAAACTGATAATTCAGGCTTGTTCGCTTATTCTGTGCAAAGTATGAATAATTACGGAATGTTCTTCGATTTTGTGAGTGTTGATTTACACCATGAAAAGCCAGAAATCGTTGAAAAGAACATTGAAACTGAATATGAGCATAAATTTGTGGCAAAGGGCAATCCGATTTATGCATTGCATGCTCATTTTGAAACCAAGTAGTTTGCAAAAAGCCAGCATTTTTGTATAATACTTGTAAAAAGTAAGAAAGAATAGAGGCATAAAAAATGGAAGAAATTAAAGCATTAACTGAAGACAAGTTACAAGAAATTACTAAGTCTGGTCGCGTTGTTTTGGAATTTTCAGCAGCATGGTGCCCAGACTGCCGCTTCCTTGATCCATTTTTGCCAGAAATTGAAAAGGATTTTTCAGAAGCTAAATTTTACAAAATTGACCGCGACGACTCAATTGACGTCGCAAAAAAATTAATGATTATGGGAATTCCTTCATTTGTTGTCTACCAAGATGGCAAAGAAATTGGTAGACTAGTAAATAAGGACCGTAAAACTAAAGATGAAGTAGAAAAATTTTTGCGATCACTTGACTAAAAGAGGAGATTTAAAAAGCATGATTACTAGTACTAATAAAGAAGCTTATCCTAACACTTTGATCGTTATCTTGGGTCATGATGAAGGACGCAGCTCATTCGAAGAAAAAGAAGACGTTACTCGCGTAACCAACGATGAAGGTAAGACTATTGGTTATAACTTCTTCAACGTTGATAAGTTGATTGACTTTGACAAATTGCCAAATGGTCCAGTTAAGCTTTCAGATGATGAACTTGAAGCTCTTAACAAGAAGCTTGCTGAAGCAGGCTTTGACGACAAGTTAGCATACGGCAAGCCAACTCTTGTTTACGGCTATGTTAAGACTTGTGAAAAGCACCCTGACTCAGACCACCTTCACGTAACTACTGTTGAAGTTGGTAACGGTGAAGAACACCAAATCGTTTGTGGTGCTCCTAACATTGCTCAAGGTCAAAAGGTTGTTGTTGCACTTCCAGGTACTTTGATGCCAAACGGTCAACAAATTTGGCCAGGTGAATTACGTGGCGTTGATTCATACGGTATGATTTGTTCAGCTAGAGAACTTGGCTTGCCACACGCACCTCAAAAGCGCGGTATCATGGTTGTTCCTGACAACTTTGAAGTTGGTGCAGAATTTGAACCAACTAAGTGTGACGAATTGATCGCTAGTGGTGAAATCACTTTATAATTTGAAAAGGCATTAGGCTGCTAAATAGTAGTCTGATGCTTTTTTTGATACGTTTTAAAAAAAGTACGTTTTGCTAAACCTTTTTGTAAAAGCAACTACAATAAGAGTTGAAGAAGGCGTTTTTTATGACAAAGAAATATGAAAAAGAAGTCAAAGAAGCAGAAAGCGTATTAGAAGATAAGAATTTAACTGACAGTGAAATCTCACAAGAGTTAATTGATAAAGATAATCCGACCGAAAATGTTAAACCATCTGAAATTGATTTCTTACGTAAAAAGCCAGATCTAGCAACTCAAATTGATTTTACATTGTTAGGTGACCTTGCTGGATTGTCCAAGGAAGCTAAAGAAGAAGCAGCAGTTGCTGTAGCTAAATAAAGTTAAATAGAAGATATTGTAATAGGTCAATATAGATAAAAGAAGCGTTGAGAAAAAATCTCAACGCTTTTTTTGCCGTAAATCAAATTCCATCTTGAAATAACTAATCAAGGTATAATGAAACTGTAAAAGTTATTGAAACAAAGCCACAAGGGAGTGGAGAAAATGAAACTCAATAATAAAATTTTATCTAGTGCAGCGGCTGTTTTAGCAGCAGTTTCTTTAGGTTTAATAACTTCTCAAACAGTTAATGCACAAAGCATTACTTTACATAAAGGCTACGATAAAACTGCAACGCCTTATATTAGACAAAAGGGCGAATTTATCCATGCAAATAAGAGTATCAAGATTAAGAATTATAAATTCTATGGTCAACCTACTTTAACTAAGGGTGACAAAGTGGTTTATGCTAGTGCCACAACACCACGTCTTATTAACCAAGAACCTTATTACTATATCGGCAATGGTGGATATGTCAAACAAAATAATGCGTATGTAATGAAGGGCGATACATATGTACTTACTAGAAATTCATATGTCTACGATAAAAATGGTAAGAGACTGAAGACCTACCGTGGCAAGCGTGCTTACTTGCCATATAACACTAAGATTAAGTCTCCAAACGGTGAGGAATACTACCGTAAGCCTTATACTTACTACAACATTGGCAAGAACATCTATATTCAAAGTGACCAAATTGCTAAATTAAATGGCAAGGGAGTTTTATTCGTTTCTCAAAATAGTTCCGTTTATAATTCTCGCGGTCAACGTCAAAGACAAGTAATTAAAGCAGGTCGATTAGTACCATATGCTGGTAAAGTTCAGGACAAAGATGGCCAATATTTCTATGTGGCTAATAACAAGAACCATACTGTTCGTTCACTTAAAAGCTACAAGATTAAGGGCAACTATTACTTCAGAATTGGTAAGAATCAGTACATCAAGGCTAACAACGTAAATGCCATTAATGGTAATGCTCTTTATACCAAATGTCCTATCAAGGTTAAGATTGTTGCCGATACACTTGCTTACAATCAAGACTTCCAACAAATCAATAAGCTGTACAAGAAAGGACAAACTGTAACAGCCGATATGGTGGTTCAAACCGGTATGGGAGACTATACTGCTTCTTACTATCGTGTAAAGGACGGTAAGAATCCAGTTTATATTGACACTGGCTTATATGAAGAAAGCAGTCCAGACGTTCCTTATGTTTGGAGTGGTGATAGAGGTCCAACTTTGGCTAAACAATATCTTAGCGGCGAAGATGTGTACAACATGCGCTATAGCGTAGCTGACTTCAAGATAGGTCAAACTGCTTTCTACAATGTCAACGGTGAAAAGGTTGATACTAAATTTGACGGTGATGAAATGGCAGTTAACCAAAAGCTTTATTTGTGGGATGCCAAGGAAAACAAAGCTGAATTGTACTACCATGTTCAAAACTCATTGGTTTACAAATCAGGTGCAGAAGACGATCGTCAAAATACTGCCTACAGCAATCTTTATGTCAAAGCTAGTGATGTAGCGCTTAGCGGTCGCAAGCTCAAGATTAGCAACACAGAAGCTGAAGCTAAAGCCGATAGCGCATTAGCAACTGCTAGTGAAAAGACTTCACTTACCAATTCAATTTCTGATGAAAGCACAGTTAAGGCTTCAGATAAGTATCGTCTAGATACTTGGGTAAACCGTAGCTTGTATGATCAAGCAGTAGAAAATGCGAAAACTGTCGCAAATGATAAAAATGCAACTAAGGCTACAGTTAACGAAGCTTTATGGCAAGTTAATTTTGCTAAGAAAAACTTGAAGGGTGCTAAAGTAAAAGTAAAAGACATCAACAACTTAACGCCACTAGAAGCACAACAAGTTTTGAACTTAATGCGTCAAGCCTACAATAGTGACAAGCCATATCCAATGGTTAGCGTATATCAAAAGTGGGCACACAAGCCAGGCTATTATCCAGCAGAAGGTTGGAAAGGTAACCAAAAGACAAGATATTACTTAATCCCAAGCAGCGGGGCTAAAAAAGTACTTCTAAAGTTCTCTGATTTTGCTACGGAAAAATGAAATAATGTTAGAATAAAAGACGAGTATTTTTAACATTATGGAGAGTTAAATATGTTAGATAAAAACAAACAAATTTGGTTTATTGGTATTAAAGGAACCGGTATGGCTTCCTTAGCACTACTTCTTCACGACTTAGGCTACAACGTTGCCGGTAGTGATATTGAAAAGTACACCTTCACTCAAGTTCCACTTGAAAAAGCTGGTATTGAAGTTAAGGACTTTGACCCAAGCAACATCAAGAGTAACGATGAACAAGTAATCGTTAAGGGTAACGCCTTCAAGGAAGATAACCCAGAAGTTAAGGCATGTCTTGATAAAGGCGTTAAGTGGCAAAGCTACCCAGATACTGTTGAAGAAATCGTGCAAATGCATACTTCAATCGGTATTTCAGGTACTCACGGCAAGACTTCAACCACTAGTCTTTTGTCACACGTTTTAGGTGAAGTTGCACCAACTACTTACTTAATTGGTGACGGTCGTGGTAAGGGTGTTCCAGACTCACGCTTCTTCGTTTACGAAGCTGATGAATACCGTCGTCACTTCTTGGCATATCACCCAGATTACCAAATTATGACTAACATCGACTTTGACCACCCAGACTACTTCAAGGATCAAGACGATTACACCAGCGCATTCCAATCAGCAGCTGATCAAACTAAGAAGGCATTGTTCGTATGGGGCGATGACAAGCGTCTTCAAAGCATTAAGACTGATATTCCTAAGTACACTTACGGCTTTAACGATACTGATGACTTCCAAGCTACTGATATTAAGAAGTCAACTACTGGTTCTAAGTTCCACGTTTTAGCTCATGGCAAGGATCTTGGCGAATTTGAAATTCACTTATTTGGTGACCACAGTATCTTGAACTCAACTGCTGTTATTGCGGTTGCTTACACTGAAAAGGTACCAATGGATGATATCCGTGATGGTCTTCTTACCTTTAAGGGTGCTAAGCGTAGATTTAGTGAAAAAGACTTTGGCGACATTGCAGTTATTGATGACTATGCTCACCACCCAACTGAAATGCGTGCAACTATCCAAGCTGCCCGTCAAAAGTTCCCAGACAAGAAGTTGGTTGTCGTCTTCCAGCCACACACTTTCTCAAGAACTAAGAAGTACCAAAAGGACTTCGAAGAAATTTTACGCGGTGTAGATAAGGCTTACGTAACTCCAATTTATGCTTCAGCCCGTGAAGCTAATGGTGATATTTCAAGTGAAGACTTGGTTAAGAATATCCCAGGTTCAGAAGTGATTGACTTAGATAATATTGCTGACTTAACTAAGAATAAGAATTCTGTCATCGTGTTCATGGGTGCCGGCGATATTCCTAAGTACGAAGATGCTTTTGAAAAGTTGCTTTAATTGAAAAACAGGCATAAAAAAACTGTTCTCTACAAGAGAGCAGTTTTTGTCTTATCTTAATTTTTGATTTTATCTTTGAAATCCAGACTCTTTTCATAAATAAAGTAACCAATGATACAAGTGATTACATCACTGACTGCTTGAGCCCAAACAATACCATGATAACCAAATACAGCTTTCATGATCTCTAGTGCGATGAAATAGACAACGCCTTGGCGAGTGATGGCCATGATAAACGCTGCCCATGCATTACCAACTGATTGGAAGACGGTAGTGTAAACTAAAATGATACCAACGATTGGTGTGGTAATAATAGTGGCAATTAACATATAACTACCAGCGTTGACGATATCTGGTTGATTCATAAATAGAGCGGTGACTGGACGAGCAAATAAAATTAATAATCCGCCTGAAATTACAGCATAAACAACTTGCACAAGAATATCGAAGTTTAGAATTTTCTTTAATCGTTTCCAGTTTTTAGCACCATAGTTGTAACCAATTAAAGGTTGTGAACCAAAGGCAAAACCAACGATTACCAAGATAACGATACTGTAAATCTTTTGGGTGATTCCCATTGCGGCAACTTTGTTTGCACCGTATAGAGCTAAAGATGAGTTAAGAAGTGCCATGCCAAAGCTTTGAGCGAAGTTGGTGATTGAACCGGGGATGCCGATTGCTACGATATCTTTGATTGTTTTGCCGCTAATTTTGCTATATTTTAGCTTTAATTTGATGTAGTCAGTTTTGTATAAAACGTAGTAAATGAGAATAGCATCAGTGACTAGATAACCTGTAACGTTGGCAATCCCAACACCGATTGCACCCATTTTGAAAACAAACAAGAAAATAGGATCAAGGATGATAGCTAAAATGGTTCCCGTCATTGTAGCAACCATTGCTTGGGTAGCTAAACCTTCTGTTCTGATTAAGTTCTGCGGAATGATTGAGAAGATAATTGGCGCAGCGCCAATTGATATTACACGATAAAAATCGGCAGCATCTTGATAGGTGGCAGCTTTTGCTCCTAAAAGATGAAGAATCGGATTTTCAAAAATTAGTAAAATGGCTGTTAGTATTAAACCAGTAACAAATCCACCGATCATACAAAAACTGCTTACACGTTTACTTAATTGATAATTTCTTTCACCGAATAGCCGTGAAATTAGTGAAGATCCACCGAGCCCAAAAATGTCAGAAACAGCGATTAAAAAAGTAAAAAGTGGAGCACCAATCGTAATTCCTGCTACTAGATTTGTATCACCCGTTTTGGCAACGAACATCGTGTCTGCCAAGTTGTAGATCATGGTAGTGATCATCCCTAAGACGACCGGTAATGCTAGCTTAAAGTAGACCTTTTTAATCGGCGCTTTAGCAAATAATTCATCCATAAATTTTCTCCCACATTGAAAAAAGCGACCTAGAAAGATACTTTGAGGTAAACCTCACGATTCTAGGTCGCTACGTTATATCATTTATTTAATTTTAGCATATTGTGTTAATTTGCGAGGTGATTATCTAAATTAAAGTTACCTTGAAATTCATCAGTAGTGCTTTCTTGATCCATACCATATTCGGCATCGTCGCCCCAGTAAATGTATTGTGCGTTTTTACCTTTGGTGCCAGCAATTCTGAAGTAAAGGCCAGCTTCATCACCTTCACCAGTGGTCTTGGTGGCATCTACCTTAACTTTTTGACCAATCTTGAGCAACTTGCTGGTTGACTTAAGCTTATTATTCAAAACATGGATTTTGTTTAAAATAGTGGCGGTAGTAGTACCAGAAGCTTGGTAAAGGGTGTTGCCGTTGACAAAGCCAACATTTGAAGCATAGATATAAGCGCCATTACCTAAGGCGTAGAATGGCTTGCCCTTGATAGTGGTTGTGTTCAAACTTCTCTTTTTAGATCCGCTAAGATTTGAGAAGTAGTAAAATACGTCATTCTTAGTTGTGGCGTGGGTTTTAGCTGGTGTTTTAACTAACATATATTTAGGGATGAGTGACAAACCATTGAAAGTAGTGCGGTGACCGTTTTTATCATAAATGCGAGAGTTGGAACTCAAGATTAAAACATTTTGTCCATCCATTGAGCTAACATTCAAAGATTTGATGTAGCGTTTTTTACCGATGTTAACGTAAGAAGCGGTAGTGTAGTGGTAGTTCTTAGAAGTTTTTGCATCTACTTTTTTACCTTGGATCAGGATAGGCTTGCCATAATATTTAAAACTTGAGCCTGATTTAATCGTTGAAGCAACAGTCATCTTCTTGCCATTGACTTTTTGGGTAGTGGTAGTGGCATTGCCTTTGCTGTTGAAGACTTGGATAGTACCGTTAAAAGACTTCTTGAGGGTGACCTTACCTTTTTGTGATTGCGTAGCGGCTTGGACTGTGTGAACGGGTTGATTGAGAAGAGCAGCTGCTGGCGCAACACTGATTAATAAAGCTGCTGTGATAGTTGCTAATTTTTTAGTGTTCATATTTAATCTCCTTTGTAATAATCCCATAAGTTGATTTTAGCACTTATGAGACTATAAAAATAACCTCGAAACTCAAACATTTTCGAGGTTATTTGATTTTATTCACTTAAGTACTTTGGATCAATAAATTTATTGATCACGTCGTTAACCTTCTTTGAATTATCATACTTGCGGATAATTTTCAAGAAGTCTTGCGTGGTTGCTTGCTTCAAGTAGTAAGTTTGGTAGTAATCGTGTAAAGCATCAAAGAACTTGTTTTCACCCATGGCTACTTTTAAAACAGCAGGGAAATCCATGCCAAGCTCATATGCCATGTCTTCAGTATCAACGCCCTTTGGTGGATTATTAACAGGGTAGTTGATGTAGCTGGCCTTTTGATTCTTATTAATGAATGCGTTGGCATTTTCTCTCAAGATCTTATTAGCACGCTTTACATTCTTGCGACTGTAGAACTTACTGTGCATAAGTTTAGCGCAGTAAGCTTTACTCTTAGTGTAGGTCAAATCATAAACACCATTTTCAAGAAAGTTGGTAAGACCTTCGTCAAGCCAAGGTTCCATGTATTCGTCGCTACCAACAGTGCCGTAGAACCATTGGTGACCAACTTCGTGAGAAACGTCTTCAGTTAATTCATCGTATCTGAAGATTGGGTGCTTCTTTTGTAAAAAGCCACTAGCGTCGATCATAATCAAACCAGGATATTCCATACCGCCGGTGTCTTTGCCAAGTAAACCTTCAGTAATATCAATTTCTTTGTAAGGATATTTACCGATCTTCTTGGTAAAAATGTGGAAACTGTCTTGGGCAGTCATCAAAGCAAGCTTGTTGTATTGCTTGCTGTTTTTGCTTGCAAGGTAGTAGTCGTTGATTCTTACGCCGTTTGCATAAGCGTGGTCAACCTTGAACTTGTTGGAAGCAGCGATTGCGACCTCACGCATGTTGTTGGCGGTAATTGTAGTTTTGCCATTCTTGGTTGTGCTTTGACCAGAAGCGGCAACTTTGTAGCTCTTTGGTGCGAAGAAGCTAACGTGGAAGTTGCTGATAGCACTGTTGCGGTTTTCACCAGCATCGTAGTATGGGTGATAATTCCACTTACCGTTGCGATAATCGCTTAAGTATGGGAAACAGAATGACAGGTTATAAACCTTACCGCCGTTGATATTTTGGTAGCCAAAACGATCTTGTCTCTTAGGCACGCCGGTAACTACGTTAACCGTTAAATCAGTGGATTCACCGGCGTTCAAATTCTTGTTAACAAATAAATTGCTCTTGTCTTTACCGGTAGTGTAAGAAAGCTTTTGACCATCTGATGAAATGCTTTTAACTGAAGTTGTCGCATTTCTTGTAGCCTTAAAATGCTTGTGGTCGTATTTCAACACGCCGCTAGCAATATTTCTAACCAATAAATTTTTAACAGGTTCATTGCCGTTATTAACAACGTGCATGGTAACTTTTTCTGTTAATTGATTCTTGCGGGTGTTCAACTTCACGGTCATGTTGTAATTTGTTGCCTTGATCGTAGGATCAGCCGCAGCTTGAACTTTTGAGTTGAAGTTAAATAATGCCGCAATGGTTGCTGCACTCGACAATAAAAGTGTTGTTCTTCTTTTCATAATTTTCCCTCCAAGAAAAATTTACTCTAATTATTGGAAGTTATCAGCATAAAGTCAATCTATTTTTTGATGATAGGATATAATTTATGTATAAGTGAAAATGAATAGATATAAAGAAAGAAGATAAAGAAAATGGTTAGAAGTATTACACCTCATTTGGTTTATCGCTTGAATGGGATGCACCATGTTGTAGCACAAGTTGGTGTAGTAAATGGTGATCATGTTTTTGCCTTGCAACTTCTTCACAGTGCACATGATGTGTTGGTTTATAGAAAACATGAAGGTTTAACTAAGAACATCGATTATACTGATCCACACTTAGTAATGATGGGCTTTGGCCACACGCAAACCTGGGTACCAGCTAATGACAAGGATGAATATTTCGTAGGTGCTAAACCAAATTCAGGCAACTGGACTACTCAAATTGCACGAGTAAAGTACCCAAGACTTTTACCAGAAAGATATACTTCAAATACACAACTTCCACGTTTGTCACACTTGAATCACGTAACCGACGTTCCTTATGATGGTCATGATCACTTGCACAGAGTAGAAGCTTCAGTTTCACCAAATGGCAAGTACTTCATGATTGCTTCAATTTGGGATGATGGCTCAGGTCACTTTGGTTTATTTGATTTAAACGAGGTAAACCAAAAGTTAGACGAAAATGGTACTAAGAATACACCAATTACTGACTTGCACTGCTTGAACGCTTTCCACATTGATAACTTTGATAATCCAAGCGTTGCTCCAAATGAAGAAACACCACAAATGATCGACTCAGTTCAAGGCTATGCTATTGACGATGACAAGAATATCTATATTTCTAACCAATTGTCACCAAAGATTAACCATGAAACTGGTGAAGTAACTACTTGGTCACGTAAGATTGTTAAGTTCCCATGGGGTGAAACAAACAGTGATAACTGGCAAGTAGCTATGGTTGATGGTATTGATTTACCAGATCGTTACAGTGAAATGGAAAGTATTCATGTTAATGCCGCAAATGATATTTACTTAACTGTAGCTTACCACCAAAAGTACATTAAGGGTGGAGAATATAAGTTAAGAACTTTGGAAAACCAAATTTTCCATATTACTGATTTGTAGAATAATAAAAAATTTAACCAAGTAAAAAAGTGCTGATGTGTCTTTGCTTATGAAGACTATCAGCACTTTTCATTTCATATTAATCAGTAATTCTTTCTTTACCAACAGCACGTTGTTCGGAAGGATTATAACCTAACTCTTCAATTTCTTGTCTTTTTTCTTTGTTATTGATTTGAGGAAGAATATCCCAAAAGTTAGACTTGTTTTTCTTAATCTTTGAATTTCTGTTAGTTTTCATTGTTGTTTCCTTCATTTTCACTTTCTATAAATATAAGTATACTCTGAAAACAAAACCTATTTTTAGCTATTAAGATCGATTAATTCAAAGCAGCAAAAATATATGCAATTTATATGCAAACGATATATAATAGCATCAAATTTAGAAAGGAGTAAAAATTATGGCAGAAAAAACAACAGGACTTTATGTCAGAATGAATCCAGAAAAGAAGGAAAAGGCAGAAGCTATTCTGAAAAAGCTGGGGTTAAATTCAGCTACGGCAATTAACATGTTCTATGATCAGATTATTCTTCATAATGGTATTCCTTTCAGAGTAGAGATTCCAAATGCATGGGATAATTTGGATCAAATGAATAAATATGAATACGCCAAACTGCTTGACGAGCGCCTGAACACATTGACCGGAAGGGAAGATTTACTTGGAGATATCGCCAAGAGGCTTGATGCGGAAAAGAATGAAAAGAAAGACAACTAAGTTTTGAGGTAAAAATTATGATAGCAAGAATTATTATTGGCATTATTGTTGTTTTAGTTATTGTGTATGTTTGTTGTGGTTTTAGAATCGTTCCACAAAATAATGAAGGTTTGGTTGAAACCTTGGGTAAATATTCTAAGACAGTAAAAGCTGGATTTATCTTTGTCTGGCCACTTTTCCAAAGAATTCGCAAAGTTCCATTAGCACTTCAACCACTTGAAATTTCTAAGTACTCAATTATTACCAAAGATAACGCTGAAATTTCTACTAGTTTAACTTTGAACTACTTGGTCACTGATTCATACCGTTACTTCTACAACAACACCGACTCAGTTGAATCAATGGTGCAATTAATCCGTGGTCACTTGCGTGACATTATTGGTCGTATGGATTTGAACGCAGCCCTTGGCTCAACTAAGGAAATTAACGATCAACTTTTCACTGCAACTGGTGACCTGACTGATATCTACGGTATCAAGGTCGTTCGTGTCAACGTTGATGAACTTTTACCAAGTGCTGAAATTCAACGTGCCATGGACAAACAACTTACTGCCGACCGTGAAAAGACTGCCGCAATTGCTAAGGCCGAAGGTGAAGCTCGTACCATTGAAATGACCACTAAGGCTAAGAACGATGCTTTGGTTGCTACTGCTAAGGCCAACGCTGAGGCAGTTAAGACGCAAGCTGATGCCGACGCTTACCGTGTACAAAAGATGCAAGAAGCCTTGTCAAAGGCTGGCGAAGGTTACTTCAGAAACCAAAGTTTGGACAGCTTTAACCAATTGGCTCAAGGCCCTAACAACTTGATCGTGGTTGGCAAGGATGAAATGACCGACTTGGGTAAGGTTCCTGCTTTGAAAAAGGTGTGGGATGCCAGCGACGATAAGAAAGATGAATAAATAAAAATTAGCTCAATTCTCAAATGAGGATTGAGCTTTTTTCTAAGTAAAGTCAAGTACCATAAGGTATTTGACTTTTATTTTTGAATAAATAAAATATAGTTCGTAAAATATAGCTTTGCAAATCCTTATATAGTGATGTATTGTATTAATATAAAAATAAATAAGAACGATATTATAAGTATTAAGTAATATTGTACGGTATATGAAAGGAACAATCATGCCAACTGACATTGAAATTGCTGATGCAGCCAAAATGCAACCGATCACTGAAATTGCCCAAAAGTTAGGCTTGTCTAGTGATGATATTGAACAATATGGTCACTATAAAGCTAAGATCAACTTGCCTGTTAAGGAAATTGAAGGCAAGAAACACAAATTGATTTTGGTGACAGGTATTAACCCAACTTCTGCTGGTGAAGGAAAATCCACTGTTTTAGTTGGCTTGGGGGATGCGCTTAACCAATTAGGCCATCAAACTACCATTGCCATGCGTGAACCATCAATGGGACCAGTCTTTGGGATCAAAGGCGGTGCAACAGGTGGTGGCTATAGCCAAGTTGTCCCAATGGAAGACATTAATTTACACTTCACTGGTGACATGCATGCCTTAACTTCTGCTAACAACACTTTGGCGGCTCTAATCGATAACTACATTATGCGCGACAATGCTTTAGGACTTGATCCACGCAGAATCATTTGGAAGAGAGTCGAAGACGTTAACGATCGTGCTTTAAGAAACGTGGTTACTGGACTCGGTGGCATCATGCAAGGTGTTCCTCGAGAAACCGGCTTTGATATTACCGCTGCTTCAGAAATGATGGCCATTCTTTGCTTATCTGAGAGCTTGCACGATTTAAAGAAGAGAATTGGTCGCATCGTTGTTGGTTATACCTATGACAAGAAGCCTGTTACCGTTGATCAATTGGGCTTCACTGGTGCAATTACACTTTTATTGAAAGATGCTATTAAGCCTAACTTAGTTCAAACTTTGGATCACACTCCTGCTATTGTTCACGGCGGACCATTTGCCAACATTGCTCATGGCTGTAACTCAGTTTTAGCTACTCAAATTGCGCTAAAGACTTCTGATTATACCGTTACTGAATGTGGCTTCGGTGCAGATCTTGGTGCCGAAAAATTCTTGGATATCAAGCGACCAGTCTTAGGCAAAACACCGGATGCTGTCGTGATTGTTGCTACAGCTCGTGCGCTTAAGCTTAATGGCGGAGTAGACAAGAACGATTTAACCGAAGAAAATCTTCCTGCCTTGGAAAAGGGAATGGCTAACTTACGCAGACACGTTAAAAACATGCAAAATTATGGTTTGCCAATCGTTGTTGCGATTAACCATTTCACTAGCGACACTGAAGCCGAAATCAAGACTATTCAAGATGCCGTTGCCGAAATGGGTGTAAAAGCAATTGAGGTTGATGCTTGGGCAAAAGGTGGAGAAGGTACGCAAGATTTAGCCAAAGAAGTTGTCGAACTTGCAGATCAACCTGCTGGCTTCCATGAATTGTATAAGAGTACTGACTCGATTGAAGATAAATTAACTGCAGTTGCTACCAAGATTTATGGTGCTAAGCGTGTAGTTTTATCTAACAAGGCCAAAAAGCAAATTAAAACTTTTGATAAACAAGGCTGGAACACTTTGCCTGTATGTATTGCTAAAACACAATATTCATTTACTGATGATCAAACCAAGTTAGGTGCCCCAACCGATTTTGACTTCCATATTCGTGATCTTGTTCCTAAGCTTGGTGCAGGATTCATCGTTGCTTTGTCAGGTACCATGATGACCATGCCAGGTTTGGCTAAGCACCCAGCTGCAGAAAACATGGATATTGATGATAATGGTCAAATTACAGGACTATTCTAAAGGAGAAAAAATGGCTGAAGTAAGCGTAATTATGGGTAGTAAGTCAGATTGGTCAACGATGAAGCATGCTTGCGAAATCTTAGATCAATTTGGTGTTAGTTATGATAAGCACGTTATTTCTGCACACAGAATGCCAAAAGAAATGTATGATTTTGCCCAAAATGCTGAGAAAAATGGCACTAAAGTAATTATTGCGGGTGCCGGTATGGCAGCTCATTTGCCTGGCATGACTGCCGCAAATACCGTGATTCCAGTGATTGGTGTTCCCGGTCAAACTAAGGCATTAGGTGGCATGGATTCTCTTTTATCGATTGTTCAAATGCCAACCGGTATCCCTGTAGCTACCACTGCCATTGGTAATGCTGGTGCAAGCAACGCGGCACTTCTTGCACTAGAAATTTTGGGAATTAGTGACGAAAAAATAAGACAGCAATTGAAAGACTATCGCCAAAAGATGCATGATGAAGCAAAAGAAAGCAGTGCGGAACTTGATTGATCCAGATTTTATTGAACAAGGAAAGACTATTGGCATCATTGGAGGCGGACAACTAGGTCAAATGATGGCTTTGTCAGCCAAGTATGGTGGAATGAAAGTCATCACCTTGGATCCAACGCCAGACTGTCCTTGTGGTCAGGTGGCTGACAAGCAGATTGTGGCTGAATATTCAGACGTTAAGGCAATTGAAGAGCTGGCTAAAGAGAGCGACGTATTAACGTATGAATTTGAAAATGTCGACCTTCAAGCTTTAAAGGATGTTGCCGATAAAGTGAAAATTCCTCAGGGGACTAATCTGCTTTATATCACTAAACACCGACTGCGTGAAAAGAACTTCCTGCGTAGTGCCGGTTGTATGACTGCGCCATATTTGCTCGTTAAAAATATGGCGGATCTAAAAGAGGCGATTAAAAAGATCGGCTATAACTGTGTCCTTAAAACCTGTGAAGGTGGCTACGATGGCCACGGCCAAGAAGTTTTAAAGAGCGATGCCGATCTGAAAAATAATGCGCATATCAAAGAAATTTTAGCTACGGGAGACTGCATTCTTGAAGGCTGGGTGCCATTCAAAGTTGAAGCTTCTGTCATGGTCGCAAGAAATGCAAAAGGCGAAGTGACAGTTTTCCCAGTTAGTGAAAACTACAATGCCGATGAAATTTTGCATATTAGTATTGTGCCAGCACGTGTTTCAAAAGAAATTTATGCTAAAGCACAGGCTATTGCTAAGCAAATTGCAGAAGCAATTCATTTGCGCGGTATTTTGGGTGTGGAGCTATTTATTCTGGATAACGGTGATATTTATGTCAATGAACTAGCACCACGTCCGCATAATTCAGGTCACTATTCGATTGAAGCCTGCAATTTTGACCAGTTTGATATCCATGATCGTGCTATTTGCAATTGGCCGTTGCCTAAGATTAAGCTGTTGTCCAAAGTGGTAATGGTGAATGTTTTGGGTCAACATGTAGCCGGCGTAAGAAAAGTCATTCCTGAAAAGAGCAACTGGCATTTTCACTACTATGGCAAGGCCGAAATCCGTCATAATCGTAAAATGGGTCACGTTACAATTCTTACTGACGATATTGAAAAAACGTTGCAAGAAATTAATGACACCCATATTTGGAAAACAAAAGTAAATTAATCTTACGCGTGGTGCTAGTTAAATCGTTCTAGACAATATGCCATATTATAAGCTAAAATAGCTATTTCTAGCCGCTGTTGAAAGCCTACTGGACTTCTTGCTCGATTATTCTCAGCGTTGTAATAACTAAGCAAAGAAAAGTCGCTTTCAATGCTTCTTCTAATTGCCATCAATTGATGATCATTATGCCCTCTAGCTCCTTGCATATTTTTACGATATGGCGTCCAAAGCACATATCCCATGCGCTTTAGATTAGTAGCTAGATTTTTGCCTAAATAACCTTCATCTCCTAAAAGATAATGGTTGGCTGGATGAGCATTGATCATCAATTCTACTGTCTCTTTGGCATCATGTACTGACGCTTTAGTAACTGCATAGTCAAGCAGATAGCCATCATCGCTTACTATTGCGTGGACCTTGAAGCCATAATAATAGACTTTCTTGGTTGCTTTATAACCAATATCAGCTACGCCCCGGAAGATCTTGACACGATAATTGCGAACAGGCTGGCAAACTGGCACTGGGAAACTATCAATAATCAAAAATTCTCCAGCTGTCTTTACTTCTTGATTCCAAGCCTGACGGATACAACGAATTAGAGGCAAGAGCATTCGAGCTCGACGGTTAAAACGAGAATGAGATAAGCCAACGAAGAATTTACAGAATCTTCGTTGAGATTCAATTCCAATTTCAGTTTGCCAAATGAGCATCGCTAAGATAGAACTATCAGGAAGCTTGGTCTGATCAACATTTTTACGATGTTTAAGTCCATCAGGCGCATAAAGCTTATACAGCGAGCGACAAATCACATTTAACCGATTAAAACTAACTTGTAAATGGTGAGAAAAACGCTTAAGCTTGAGATAGTTCAATTAGATCAGACTCTTTTCTATTTAAATTACTTACAACTTGAGTCTAGTCTAATTGGACTTTTTTATTAACTAAAACGATTTAACTAGCACCACGCGTTTGTACATATTAGTTTCCACCTTTTTGTTTTTATTTTGTGGTGATTTAATAATATCAAGGCTGGAGCTAAAAGTATACAAAAAGAACGTCGAGGCAAAACTCAACGTTCTTTTTGTATGATCTGGAAAGTAGTTTTTTCCCAGACACTTCTTTTTTTATCTTCATTAATAATTTTCAGTTAGAAATAATGGTTTAGAATACTATTTATCGTTTAAAAATGCATTGGCGGAGTTCTTAATTATATTTAATACTCGCTGAAAATAAGGTCTATTATCCAGTTCACGATTGTATGCAATACCAAAATAATAAGTAACATCACTATTCAGAGGAATATAAATAAAATCAGGATCGTTCTTATCTGCCAAGATGTCGGGTATAATTCCTATTTTTGCATCAGATTTCACTTTTGAGGCAATAGTCATAAAATCATATTTTTTTGTGTAATTAATGTTATTTTCATTAGCCAGCTTAAATGATAATTTTTTAATTGAGGGCAAAACTTTTTTACTTGACCATAGAATAATTTGACGATTTTTGACATCTTTGAAATTTAAAACCTTTTTGTTATGTAAAGAATCTTTTCTTTTGAGCATGACTGAAAAACCCATCTTTTTAAGTGGAAGAAATTTAATGTCTTTTGCGTTATAAAAAGCATCTTCCTCGAAACATAAAATGTTCAAGTATTTTTCACGTAGCAAGTTTATTAATCCGGTTGGTGTATTTGGATCTATAACTTCCACATTTATAGAGACATGGTTTAATTGACCAATCTGATCAATTGCTTTAGGTAAAAATTTGCTCTCTGTAGGTGTATCCGTAAAGCCTAAAGTTAAAGATAAACTATTTTCTCTTAAATCGCTGATTGTGTCATCTAATTTCTGAGCTATTGGTTTAATTATTTGGTAAAAATAAGCTCCTTTATTGGTTAATTTAATATGCTTATGACTACGATCAATTAATTTAAAACCTAATTCTTTCTCCAAACGACTTATATTTTTAGATATTGT
>NZ_LARO01000004.1:0-102103 GCF_000980505.1 Lactobacillus sp. N54.MGS-719 | reverse complement strand
AATGATCTTATATATTTTTATATTGGATATTGGCCGATTGTAAAATTAAATTGAACACTTTGTAAAAAATAAAAGCCCATCTGGGCCTGTTTGATAGAACGTTAATAACCACAAAAACTTCTATTGGAGGTCACAAATGGACTCTTTATGTTTTACCATGAATCAGCGCATTAAAGGCAAACACTTATCATTCGAAGAGCGGGTTATTATCCAAACTCGTATTAAAGACGGCTTCTCTCTTAGAGCTATTGCACGTGAACTTGGTTGTTTCCCGTCTACCATCAGCTATGAAGTCAAACGCGGTACTGTTTCTCTTTATCATGGCAAACAGAGCCGGTACAAGGCTGATCACGGTCAAAGCGTTTATCAGGCTAATCGATACCATTGTGGCCGCAAATCAGACTTCTTGAAAAAATCTGATTTTATCGAATATGTTAACAAGCATTTCTCTGAAGACGACTGGTCGCTTGATGTATGTGCCAATCGCAGTTTGGCTATAGGAGAATTTTCTAGTAATCAAACGGTTTGTACTAGAACCCTGTATAACTATGTCGATCAAGGATTAATGGATAGCAGAAACTGTGATTTGCCCGAAAAGTTAAAACGCAACACTAAAATTCATCGCATCCGCAAAAATAAGAGAAAGCTTGGCCGAAGCATTGAAGAACGTCCACAAGAGATCAACGATCGAAAAGAGTTCGGCCATTGGGAATGCGACCTGGTTTTAGGACATGAGACTAGAGATGATCAAGTACTGCTGACTTTGTCTGAGCGAATGAGTCGTGAGTTTTTAATCTTGCGGATTCCCGATAAGACCGCTGCCAGTGTCATGCATGCTTTTAGAACGCTTCAAAAACAATACAGCGAGCACTGGAACGACATCTTCAAGACATCATTAACATTGAAACCTGGTGCAATTCACTGCCGAGAAAGATCTTAGCATATCATACCCCAGATGAAATCTTTGAAAAGGAATTGAATCGTATCTATCAAACAGCATAAGTGTTCAATTTATTATTGCAATTTACGATATTTTTATATTTACTTTATTTTTATGGGAGAAAAGAAAAAAGAGCGATGAACTATCGAAATAATTCATCGCTCTTTTATTTCCTAAGATGGGTCCCCTGGGAGTCGAACCCAGATTTTAAGAACCGGAATCTTACGTGCGATCCATTACACTAAGGACCCGTATGACTCTATCAGTATAACAAAAAAAGATAGCAAAGAAAAATGATTTCACTTAACTTGTAACATTTTTAAATTCGCACATCTTTTTCTTGAATTACGAAAAATACATTGTTATACTAACAGTGTCGATTGGGAAATGTATGGATGTTGGATGTACGTTTCTCTTATATTTTTAAGTATTCTGGGACAGAAATCGACACAGGCATGGTCGCAATTCGTCCCAGGGAAAGGAGGGAACGATGGATTCGGACTTTTCTTTGCTCGAAGCGCTCGTTCCCGACGTCTTAAAGATTCTTCGACAAAGGTATCTTGTCCTTGAGCAGATCGCGTTACATGCGCCAATTGGTCGCCGTAGCGTAGCTCAACATTTAGGGCTTTCGGAAAGAAACATTAGAACCGAAACGGAATATTTGAATCAGTTAGGCTTGATTGAAATTAAAAGTTTTGGAATGTTTTTAACCGAAAAGGGCGAGAAAACATTGAAAGATGCAGGACCATTGATTGACCGCCTCTTTAATGCCGGAGAAACAGAGGTAGCTCTTGCTAAGAAATTAGGAATTGATAGAACTCTGATTGTCCCTGGTAACGCTGATCTACAAGATCGTGTGTATGAAGAGATGGGTGAAAAGTTAAGTTCAGCTTTGAATTTACTCTTGCCTTTAGGACATTCAATAGTTACAATTCTAGGTGGAGCGGCTTTAGCAAAATCTGCGAAGTATTTATCTCCAGATTTAGCTAATAACCGTCAACTGGAATTTGTTCCAGGTCGCGGAGCCTTGGGCGAGAATGTTGAAACGCAAAGTAATACAATCGTTCAAGAGATGGCTGCTAAGACTTCAGGTACTTATAAGACTTTATATTTGCCTGAGCAAGTTTCAGCAGATGCGTATAAATCGCTTATACGTGAATCTTCGATTGCAGATGTCCTGCAAGATATTTCACAAAGTGATGCTGTGATTCATGGTATTGGGTTAGCCCAAGAAATGGCACAGCGTAGAGGCTATGATTCAATTAAGCTCTCTAGACTTCGTGAAAAGAAGGCCGTCACCGAATGTTTCGGGTGTTTCTTCGATGAAAATGGCAAGGTTGTCGACCGTATCACCCAGGTTGGATTGCAGTTTGAGAACCTATACAAAATACCCCACATATTTGCCTTTGCTTGCGGTAGTCGCAAGGCTGAAGCAATCAAAGCTTATATGCCTAATGCACCACATCAAACCTGGTTAATTACTGATGAAGGTGCCTCAAATATGATTTTAAAGGGGAAATAAAAATCCCGTTTAAAATAAATGTTGTTTATAGTTCTTAAGGAGGACTTTAGGTTATGACAGTTAAAATTGGTATTAACGGTTTCGGCCGTATCGGTCGTTTAGCATTCCGTCGTATTATGGACCTTGGCGAAAAGACTAAGGACATCGAAGTTGTTGCTATTAACGACTTGACTACTCCAGCAATGCTTGCTTACTTGCTTAAGTACGACACTACTCATGGTACTTTCAACCACGAAGTTTCATCAACTGATGACTCAATCGTAGTTGACGGTAAGAAGTACCGTGTTTACGCTGAACCACAAGCACAAAACATTCCTTGGGTTAAGAATGACGGTGTTGACTTTGTTCTTGAATGTACTGGTTTCTACACTAGCAAGGCTAAGTCACAAGCTCACCTTGACGCAGGTGCTAAGCGTGTATTGATCTCAGCTCCAGCAGGTAACGACTTGAAGACTATCGTTTACTCAGTAAACGAAAACACTTTGACTGCTGACGACAAGATCGTTTCAGCTGCTTCATGTACTACTAACTCACTTGCACCAATGGCTAACGCTTTGGACAAGGAATTCGGTATCGAAGTTGCTACTATGACTACCATCCACGCATACACTGGTACTCAAATGACTTTGGATGGTCCTTCACGTAGTGGTAAGGAACAAGACGCTCGTGCTGCTGCTGAAAACATTATTCCTCATACTACTGGTTCAGCAAAGGCTATCGGCTTGGTATTGCCTAACTTGAACGGTAAGATGAACGGTCACGCACAACGTGTTCCAGTTCCAGACGGTTCAGAAACTGAATTGGTATCAATCTTGAAGAAGAAGGTTACTGCTGACGAAGTTAACGAAGCTATGAAGAAGTACGAAAGCCCATCATTTGCATACAATGGTGACCACATCGTTTCAAGCGACGTTATCAACATGACTGCTGGTTCAATCTTTGACCCAACTCAAACTATGGTAACTACTGCAGGTGACAAGCAATTAGTTAAGACTGTTGCTTGGTACGACAACGAATACTCATTCACTTGCCAAATGGTTCGTACTTTATTACACTTTGCTACTCTTTAATCATTAATTAAATTTAACTGATTATAGGTTAAGTGGTAATTGAGAAGGCGGAGGGAGATTCTTCCTTCCGCCTTTTTTTGAAGGAAAAATATCAAAATAATCGGAGGATTATAATGGCTAAATTAATCGTTGACGATCTTGATGTTAATGGCAAGAAAGTCTTAATGCGTGTAGACTTTAATGTTCCTATTAAAGATGGTGTTATTGGTGATGACAACCGTATCGTTGCTGCACTTCCAACTATTAAGTACATCATCGAACACGGTGGTAAAGCAATTCTTTTGAGTCACTTGGGCCGTGTAAAGTCAGATGCTGACAAGAAAGAATTATCATTAAAGCCAGTTGCTGAACGTTTAAGCGAACTTCTTAAGAAGCCTGTAACTTTTGTACCATCAAACGAAGGTAAAGAAGTTGAAGACGCAATCAACGCTATGAAAGATGGCGATGTTGTTGTTCTTGAAAACACTAGATTCCAAGATATTGACAATGACTTTGGTAAGCGTGAATCAGGTAACGATCCTAAGCTTGGCGAATACTGGGCAAGCCTTGGCGACATGTTTGTAAACGATGCCTTTGGTACTGCACACAGAAGCCACGCTTCAAACGTTGGTATTGCTACTGCTATGAAGAAAGACGGCAAGCCAGTTGCTGCTGGTTTCTTGATGGAAAAGGAAATCAAATTCTTAGGTAACGCTGTTGAAAACCCAGTTCACCCATTCGTAACTATCCTTGGTGGTGCTAAGGTTTCAGACAAGATCGCTGTTATTAAGAACTTGATTCCTAAGTCAGACCACATTTTAATCGGTGGTGGTATGGCTTACACCTTCTTAGCAGCTCAAGGCCACAAGATTGGTAAGTCATTGTTTGAAAAGGACAGAGTTGAACTTGCTAAGGAACTTTTGAAAGAAGCTGACGGCAAGATCGTTCTTCCAGTTGACAACGTAGCTGCAACTGAATTCTCAAACGATGCTTCACGTGAAGTTGTTGGTGACGATATTCCTGACAACATGATGGGTCTTGACATCGGTCCTAAGACTGTTGAAAAGTTCACTGAAATTCTTAAGGACGCTAAGACTGTTGTTTGGAACGGTCCTATGGGTGCTTTCGAAATGCCTAACTTCGCTAAGGGTACTTACGCAATTGCTGATGCCTTAGCTAACTTAACTGATGCTACTACTATTATTGGTGGTGGTGACTCAACTTCTGCTGTTAAGAAGTCTGGAGTTGCTGACAAGATTACCCACATCTCAACCGGTGGTGGTGCTTCACTTCAATACCTTGAAGGTAACGAATTACCAGGTATTGCATGTATTTCAGACAAGTAATTTAAGTTAAGGAGATAATAGACTAATGAGTCGTACACCAATTATTGCTGGTAACTGGAAATTACACATGAACCCAGAACAAACTACTGAGTTCGTTGACGCAGTTAAGGACAAGTTACCAGATCCAAGTAAGGTAGAATCACTTATTTGTGCACCTGCAGTTGACCTTGATGCTTTGAGAAAAGCTGCTAAGGGTTCAAACTTGCACATCGGTGCAGAAAACTGCTACTTTGAAGACGAAGGTGCTTACACTGGTGAAACTTCACCTAAGGTCCTCAAAGAAATGGGTATGGACTACGTAATTATTGGTCACTCAGAACGTCGTGGCTACTTCCACGAAACTGATGAAGACATTAACAAGAAGGCCAAGGCAATCTTTGCTAATGGCTTGAAGCCAATTATTTGCTGTGGTGAATCACTTGAAACTCGTGAAGCTAACAAGCAAGAAGACTGGGTAGTTGCTCAAATTAAGGCTGCTTTAGATGGTCTTACTGCTGAACAAGTATCTTCACTTGTAATTGCTTATGAACCAATCTGGGCTATTGGTACTGGCAAGACTGCTTCATCAGACCAAGCTGAAGAAATGTGCAAGACTATTCGTGAAACTGTAAAGGACTTGTACAACGAAGAAACTGCAGAAAACGTTCGTATTCAATACGGTGGTTCTGTAAAGCCAGCTAACGTTAAGGAATTAATGTCAAAGCCTGACATTGACGGTGGCTTAGTTGGTGGTGCTTCACTTAAGCCTGAATCATACTTAGAATTGGTAAACTACCAAGACTAATTTTGATCATAAATAAAATAGCTTCTGCCAATGCAGAAGCTATTTTTTTGCACCTTTAAATAACGGCTTATCATGGTGAAAATAGCAATCAATATAGAAATGTAAACGATTTTAATGACAAATAATAACGCTTTAGCACTTGTATTTTGGCCAGGACCAAGTATAAGAAGAGTTGGAAGTTATGATTGAACGGATTATAACTTCTGAATATTCAGTCTCTGCCTATTAATTCCTTATTACTTAATAAATACAAACTTCATGGCAGAAGATACATCTATATCACTTTCTAGAGAAGCAGTTATGAAAAATTTTTATAACTGCTTTTTTGTGTTAATTAGGATTAATTTCGAACTTTTGATTAATTGGTGGGAAGGTTGGAAGTTTAAGTGGCGTGACATGCCATTGAGTAAATAAAATAGAGGTTAAGAGGATAAAGGGAACATCCTCTGGCTTATTAATTTCGCACGTCAATACAACACCTTTATCACCCATCATGGTTTTAACATTGGCTACCTTTTTGATACCAGATCTAAAGGTATAAGTACCATGTTTGATACTACCAGTTACGACGTAGTTAAGCTGAGTGAGATAAAAAATATTGGTGCTAGGAGTGTTTAATTTTTTTACGCCAACAAGAGAGTGGTTTACCACATCAATGGTAAAAGAAGCTATCAGACCAGCACCGTCAGAAAAAAGACGGCCCACTTCCTTATTATTTATATCATTCAAATAAAGAGTATGATTGGGATTATCTAGGTTGCCTTGAATAAAGAATTTAACCTGACCATTAGAAGCAATGACAGGTATTTGGCCGTAATCCTTTTCTTGATTAAGCTCTAACCAAAACAACATATTTTTCACCTCTATTTTTGTTGATTATCTTTAATAAATTGATTAAGAATATAGGCTACCCCATCTTCATTATTATTCTTGGTGGTAACTTGAGCGATGTCTTTTATTAAAGGAATCGCATTGCCCATTGCTACGCCGACACCTGCTGCGCGAATCATGCTTTCATCGTTTAGATTATCTCCAATAGCGGCGATTTCGTCTTTTTTAATATTTTTCAATTTGGCATAATCCAGCAATGCCAGCCCCTTTTGTGCCTCGTCCGCATTAATTTCAATATTTGAAGATGAGCTAGAGGTAATAACTAGGTCGCCTAATTCGGCGATTTCTTTTTTTACATCGGCAAAAGCTTCGTGTCCGCGTGAATCAAAAGCAATAAATTTCATCACTTCGATTTCGGGATCAGCCAGCAATTCCGTAAAACTAGGAACCTGCTTCATATTCATAATTGTTTTATTACCGGCAGAAATTGCGACGGCTTGACGGAAGTCGAGAAGAGGATTTAAATCAACCATCAAGTGCGCTACATTAGTAATTCGTTGCTCTAAGTTTTCACTATAAACTTGATTTTCGGTAACGACTTCAAAGTAAAATCCAGCCTTATGAAGGAGGTTAACAATTTGGATGGCCTTCTGAGTAGGGATACTGTGTTTGACCATTAATTGACCTGCTTCGTTAAATACTAGAGCACCATTTAGGTTGATAAAGCCAGTATGCAAATTTGCATCTCTTAAAATAGAACGTGATTCACGTGGGGCGCGACCCGTCGCAATCAGAAATTCAATTCCATTATTTTGTGCATTTTTCACAGCTTGAGCATTTGCTTCTGAAACGGTCATATTTGAATTAAAAAGAGTACCATCTAAATCGCAAGCAACTAATTTGATCATAAATTTCCTCCCAATTACTGTTAAATTAATGATACCATAAAGAGGATTAGAAAAGAGGGTGTAAGACTTGGCTAAAGAATTAATTGGCAATGATTGGGATCAAGTATTAGATCCAGTCTTTGCAAGTGAGAAATATCACGAACTTCATAACTTTCTAAGAGAAGAATACTCTACTAAGCAAATTTATCCTGACATGTATCATATATTCACAGCTTTCAAATTAACTCCCTTTGCTAAAACAAAGGTAGTCATTTTGGGACAAGATCCATACCATAATCCTGGACAGGCAAATGGGATGAGTTTTTCTGTCATGCCAGGTACACCACTTCCGCCATCACTTAAAAACATCTATAAAGAACTTTATGATGATGTTGGTGCACAGCCAGTTAACCATGGTTATTTGAAAAAATGGGCAGATCAAGGCGTATTGCTTTTGAATGCCGTTTTGACCGTACCATATGGACACGCAAATGGCCATCAAGGTAAAGGCTGGGAAGATGTCACAGATACGGCAATTAAGGCGTTAAGTGAACGTGGCAAGGTGGTTTTCATCTTATGGGGCAGATTTGCGCAAAACAAAATCCCATTAATTGATCAAAGTAAGAACTTTATTATAAAATCATCTCATCCGAGTCCATTTTCGGCTGATCGTGGATTCTTTGGCTCAAGACCATTTTCACGTTGTAATGCGGCATTAGTTAAATTTGGTGAGACACCGATTGATTGGCAATTGCCAAAAACTGTAAGTAAATCAGACATAGCATAAAAGAGGTATTAAAATGAGCGTATTTTCATTATTTAAAAAACAAGTTGAAGCAGCACCAGAAAAAAAGAGAATCGTTTTTCCAGAAAGTGACGATCTTAGAGTTTTAACTGCAGTATCAAATTTGAATAAAGATGGCATTATCGAACCAATTTTAATTGGTAAAAAAGAAGATGTTGAAAAGTTAGCTGCAGACAACAATTTAGATATTGAAGGCGTAAAGATTTATGATCAAAACAATTACGCTGATTTAGACGAAATGGCTGAAGCTTTTGTTAAGGCTAGAAGAAAGGATACCAGCATTGCTGAAGCTAAAGCCAAGTTGGCAAAAGGCAATTACTTTGGCACTATGCTGGTAAAAATGGGCCTAGCTGATGGGATGGTATCAGGTGCGGCTCATTCAACTGCTAACACTGTTTTACCTGCTTTACAACTTATTCACGCTGCTAAGGGGATGCACAGAGTATCAGGAGCCTTCGTTATGGAAAAAGGCGATGAAAGATATATCTTTGCCGACTGTGCAATTAATATCAATCCTGATGAAGAAACTTTAGCTGAAATTGGCTATCAATCAGCATTGACCGCTAAGATGGCAGATATTGATCCTAAGGTTGCCTTTTTAAGCTTTTCAACTAAAGGTTCCGCCGAAGGCCCAATGGTAGATAAGGTTCATGATGCAGCTGCCATGTTCCAAAAAGATCACCCAGAAATCCCTGGTGATGGTGAATTACAATTTGATGCCGCATTTGTTCCTGCTGTTGGTGAAAAGAAGGCTCCAGGTTCAAAGGTTGCTGGTCATGCAAATGTCTTTGTTTTCCCAGAACTTCAATCAGGTAACATTGCCTATAAGATGGTTCAACGTCTTGGTGGCTTTACTGCTGTTGGCCCAATTTTACAAGGACTTGCTGCTCCAGTAAATGACTTGTCTCGTGGCTGCAGTGAACAAGATATCTATGACTTGGCAATTGTTACCGCAGCTCAAGCTCTAGCAAAGGATGAAAATTAATGACAAAATTAGAGATTAATTCTGCTGAGGATATGCAAAAATTAGGTGCTTCTTTGGCCAAAACTGCTAAACCACATGATTTGTTATTGCTAAATGGTGATTTAGGAGCTGGTAAAACTACTATGACTCAAGGATTGGGACGTGAGCTTGGGATTCATCGCCCAGTAAAAAGCCCAACTTTTACCATTGTCCGTGAATACCGTGAAGCTAAGATGCCGCTTTTTCATATGGACTTTTACCGTTTGGAAAATGATGATTTATCTTCAATCGATTTGGAAGGTTACTTAGCAGAACCTGGCTTGGTAGTCATTGAATGGCCACAATTGGTAATGAATGATTTGCCAGATGAATTTTTGCAATTGACGATTACCAGAGTTGATGATAGTTGGGACTCAACCAAGCGTGTGGTTGAATTCAATGCCCATGGTAAGCGTAACAAAGAATGGGTTAAAGACGCATTAGCAGAATATAATAGATAATAGGATTGCTAAAAAAGATCTTGAATAAGTATTAGTGTTACTTGTTCAAGATCTTTTTGTGTAATAAATTAGTTATTATTTATTTCGCTTGCGATTAATTGTAATAAATCCTCACTTTGATTACATGAACCTGAACGATCAAGAAAACCGTGATCCATTCCTTTGTAGAAGACTTCTTCTACATTTTTACCGGCCTGACGTAATTTTTAGGCATACTTTGTAAATAATAGTCAAATTTTGCTTCGATAATAGTAATATCTAGAAATTTGCTAAAGTCATGCGAATAAACAGGACTGATTAAAGGATTTTCGACATTCTCAATGCCAGGATAAAGCAAACGAATGACATTATTAACATAAATAAATTTGTTTAGACGAGCGTGAATAAAAGGTTCATCGGTGGGATCCATGTCATAATCAGAATATTGCCAATGATAAATTGTCTTGCTAGTGTCAGTAATATCTATAGCTGCATACATTGGAAAAAGATGACGAATTTGATGCTTGTTGTCTGTTAAACCGCAGGCAGCGTAAAGCTCACCACCAGCACTATCGCCGGTCATATAAATTTGTGTATCATTAAAACCAATTTTATTTTGGTGAGTCATAATCCAATCAATCGAATTTTTAATATCAAGATAGGCACCTGGAAATGGAGTTTCTGGAGCTAACCGATATGCTCATGAAACAATGATAAAGTCACCTGCATCTGCTAAATATCTACATCGAGGATTGAAACTATCAAGTGTTCCAGCATAAAAGCCCTCGCCATGAACAAAAATTAGACATTTGCCATTAGTTCTTTCAGGTGTGTAAATTCGAGCAGGAATAGCATGATTATCTAATGGAATTAAAATATCATTTTCTGCAACTCTTAAATTATCAGTTTTAATTTCAGGATAGCCACCACGCATAGACTTGAAGTCCAGGTTGTCTAACGTAACGGGATGTTCAATATTCTTTTCACTATAAAGATGATTAGGATCTAGCCTTGCTTTAACTTTAGGATCAAGTAATCCAGTTTTATCACCATAAATCGTATTTTTTATAATCATGAAATGCTTCTTTCTAAATTTGATAAATTAAATTCTTGATAGCTTCATCGCCGAATTGCTTTTCTTGATTAATCAAAATACCTGCACAGGCTTCGCTGTCACTTAGAGCGTTATGGTGATGCCATAATTCAACATCAAGTGCGTCAGATACCGTATCTAATTTATGGTTAGGTAATTCCGGTTCAAATTTTTTGCTAGTTGCCAAAGTATCGATTACTAAATAATGCGGCTCAGAAATATTATAGCGAGCCAAACTTTGGCGCATGACATTAGTATCAAATCTAGCATTGTGAGCTGCCACGAGCATGCCGGGTTGATATAGTCCTTTGATTTTAGGCCAAACTTCAGCCATAGTTGGGGCATTTTTAACATCCTCCGCTGTAATTTGGTGTACTTGAATGTTACGTGCATCAAACGGCATTTGTGGATTAATTACCGTGTAAAAACGGTCAACGATTTCAGTATTTCTAACCATAACTAAGGCGAGTGAGCAGGCACTTTCAGGATAATGGTTAGCTGTTTCGAAGTCCATTGCAATAAAGTTCATAAGATTCTCCTTTTGAAAAAGTATAACATTTTTAATGATGAAGCTAGGCCTTTTATGCGGTAAAATAAAACAAGAAACAAAACTAGGAGGCAAAATTGTGGAATTACTTGATTTAAAAGAGCAAGGAATTGATATTAAAGAGCAAATTCCATTAAGTAGATATACTTTTACCAAAACTGGTGGTGCGGCTGAATATTTAGCCTTTCCTAAAAGTACCGAAGAAGTGGAAAAATTAGTAAAAGTTACTCGTGAAAATAAAATTCCATTAACAATTATTGGTAATGCCTCGAATTTGATCATTCGCGATGGCGGAATTGATGGCTTAGTTATAATTTTAACTGACTTAAAAAAGATTGAAGTAAAAGGTAATAAGGTAACTGCTGATGCTGGTGCAAGAATTATCGATACAGCATTTACAGCAGCTCATCATGGTTTAAGTGGCATGGAATTTGCGGCAGGAATTCCTGGCAGCATTGGCGGCGGTGTGTTCATGAATGCTGGTGCCTATGGCGGTGAAATGCAAGAAGTTGTAGAGAGCGTTAAGGTTTTAACGCGCGATGGCGAATTAAAAACATACTCTAATGAGGAAATGGAATTTTCATACCGTCATTCATTGGTGCAAGATAATGGCGATATCGTTTTAAGTGCAACCTTTAGTTTGAAGCCAGGCGACAAGCTCGAGATCTTGGACCACATGCATTATTTGAATGCCTTGCGTCAATATAAGCAGCCACTCGAATATCCTTCATGTGGTAGCGTATTTAAGCGTCCAACAGGACACTTCGTAGGTCCAATGATTATTAAAGCAGGACTGCAAGGTAAACAAATTGGTGGTGCGCAAGACTCAACTAAGCATGCCGGATTTATTGTCAATAAGGGTGGCGCCACTGCAACGGATTACCTTAATTTAATTCACCTTATTCAAAAGACAATTAAAGAAAAGTTCGATATAGATTTACATACCGAAGTTCGTATTATCGGTAAGGAAAAATAGAATAGATTACGAGACAAGCTACAGGCTGCAAAGCTTGTAGCTATTTTTTATGGGGATGGAAATGGATATTATTAAGTTAAAGCATATTACCAAACAATATGACGATGGTTTTGTTGCACTTAAGGATATAAATTTAACAATTGAATCAGGTAAGTTTTATTCATTACTTGGTCCCAGCGGGTCAGGCAAATCCACTATCTTACGGATTATTGCCGGATTTACTCAACCGACTGACGGAAAAGTTTATTTTGATGGGAAAGACATTACTAATCTTGATGCGGCAAAACGGCACATCAACACCGTCTTTCAGAATTACGCGCTTTTTCCGCATTTAAATGTTTTTGAGAACGTTGCCTTTGGTTTAAAAATAAAAAAGAAGCCGATGAATGAAATTAAACCGGCTGTCAAAGATGCTCTGCATATGGTACGGCTGGACGGTTACGCAAACCGTGAAATTTCTGAACTTAGTGGTGGTCAGCAGCAGCGTGTAGCCATTGCGCGGGCAATAGTCAATGAACCTAAGGTGCTTTTACTTGATGAATCATTATCTGCTTTAGATAAAAGATTGCGTAAGGATATGCAGTTTGAGTTAAGAGCGATTCAAAAGAAGCTGGGTATTACCTTCATTTTTGTTACGCACGATCAAGAAGAGGCTCTTTCGATGAGTGATGAAATTTTTGTCTTAAATGATGGCGAAATTCAGCAAAGTGGTAGTCCTGTAGCTATTTATGATGAACCGGTTAATGATTTTGTCGCTCGTTTTATTGGGGATTCAAATATTTTATCTGGTCGGATGATCAAAGACTATGAAGTAGAATTTGCCAATAATAAATTTAAATGTGCAGATGGTGGGATCAAGCCTAATGAAAAAGTGGAGGTCGTAATTCGACCAGAAGACTTAGATATCGTTGATCCTGAAAAGGGCAAGATTGTAGTTACTGCACAAACGCAATTGTTTTTAGGGGATCACTTCGAAATTAAGGCAATTGATGCTGATGAAAACGAATGGCTGATTCATTCAACTAATGGCGTAAAACTGGGACAAAGAATAGGCTTATTCTTTGATCCAGAAGATATCCATGTAATGCGTCTCAATGAAAGCCAAGCAGACTTTGATGCCAGAATTGAGAAATACGAGGGGGATGAAAATGAAGACTAGGAAAGCTCTATTCTTGATTCCTTATCTGATGTGGATCATCCTGTTTGTTATTTTGCCAATTCTGTTGATCTTATGGTATTCATTCACGGATAGCAACAGAAGTTTTACTTTGAATAATTATGCCGCATTCTTTAGGAATAGTACCTTTTTGCGCATGATGCTTAATTCGTTCTGGTATGCGTTGTTGATAACTTTGATTACTTTACTAATATCTTATCCAGCGGCATATTTTTTAACCAAAATGAAAAATCAACAGTTATGGCTGCTGCTGATCATTTTGCCAACTTGGATTAATTTGCTTCTTAAGGCATATGCGTTTATTGGAATTTTAGGTAACAACGGCCTAGTTAATAAATTTCTACAGTTGTTTGGGATTGGACCGGTAAATATTCTCTTTACGGATTTTGCTTTTATTTTTGTAGCAACCTACATTGAAATTCCATTTATGATTTTGCCAATTTTTAATGCGATTAAAGAGATTGATCCGGCCGTTATTCAAGCCTCAGAAGATTTGGGTGCCAGTCGTTGGCAAACATTTACATACGTATTGTGGCCACTATCTCGTCCAGGCGTAGAAAGCGGTGTTCAGGCGATTTTTATCCCATCGCTATCTTTGTTCATGCTCACCAGATTAATCGGTGGTAACCGTGTTATTACCTTAGGTACGGCAATTGAAGAGTATTTCATGACCACCATGAACTGGAATATGGGTGCGACGATTGGCGTAATTTTGATTGTATTGATGGTAATTGCCATGCTCATTACCAGTAGAAAAGCTAGAAGAAAGAAGGTTGACTTATGAGAAACAGACATTTAATTGCTAGAGTCTACCTATCTTTGACACTAGTTTTGCTCTATGTTCCTATCTTTTATTTGATCTACTTTTCTTTTTCTAGTGGAAAGAACATGAATAAATTTGAGCATTTTACTTTTGCTCATTATCAAACGCTTTTTCAAGATAATCGTTTGTTGGCTATCTTTTTGGAAACAATTTTGTTAGCACTTCTTTCTAGTTTAATTGCAACGATCATTGGTACTTTTGGTGCAATTGCGATTAATGGTATGAGAAAAGAAGCACACAGAAAAACTATTTTAGCATTAAATAATGTGTTGATGGTATCGCCAGATGTAATTATTGGTGCCAGCTTTTTGATCTTCTTCACTGCACTGGGTATTGGCTTAAACTTTGGCTCAGTTTTGCTCAGTCACATTGCGTTTTCAATTCCAATTGTAGTGTTGATGGTTCTGCCGCGACTTAATGAAATGGATACCTCTTTAATTGATGCGGCACGAGATTTAGGTGCCAACTCCTGGCAGGTATTTAGCAACGTGCTCATTCCGGCAATTATGCCAGGAATTTTTTCAGGCATGTTCATGGCATTGACATATTCGCTAGACGACTTTGCGGTAACGTTCTTTGTTACTGGTAACGGCTTTTCAACTTTGTCTGTAGAAATTTATTCAAGAGCGCGCCAAGGGATCGATCTAGAAATCAATGCTTTAAGTACGGTGATGTTTTTATTCGTATTACTTTTGGTAGGAACTTATTACTTTATCACCACTAAAAAGAGCAGACGCAAGAATCATAGAGTGATAGGAGGATTGGTCAAATGAAAAAGATTTTCATTGCAATCATTTCAATTCTCTTAGTTTGCTTAGGTCTTGCTGGTCTGGCTCATCACTTAGAAAAACCGGCTGCCGGAGGAAAAGGCCAAAGCTTAATCATTTATAATTGGGGTGATTATCTAGACCCTAAGCTGATCAAGAAATTTGAGAAGCAATCTGGTTATCATGTGGTTTATGAAACATTTGATTCTAACGAAGCGATGTACACTAAGATTAAACAAGGTGGTACCGCATACGATTTGACCATTCCATCTGAATATATGGTTACCAAGATGCGTAAAGCTCACTTGCTTGATCGATTAGATAAGCAAAAAATTCCTAATATGAAATATATTGGCAAAAACTTTTTGCATAAATCATTTGATGCAGAAAATGACTATTCAGTACCATATTTCTGGGGTACTTTAGGAATCGTCTACAATGATAAATTTGTCAAAAAAGGTGCAATTAAAACTTGGAATGATCTTTGGTCAAAGAAATATCGTCATCAGATCTTGCTAGTTGATTCAGCTAGGGATGCAATGGGTATGTCACTAGTATCATTAGGCTATTCAATGAATACGACTAGCAGCATGAAACTGAATTTAGCCCAAACTAAATTGGACGGATTAGGTCCTAATATTAAGGCGATTATTTCGGATGAAATGCGAATGTACATGATCCAAAATGAGGCTGCAATTGGTGTTACCTGGTCAGGGGAAGCGCACGAAATGATGGAAAGCAATCACCATTTGCATTATGTAGTGCCAAAAGAGGGATCAAATTTGTGGTTTGATAACTTCGTTGTTCCTAAAACGGCTAAAAATAAAAAGGCCGCTTATGAGTTTATTAACTTCATGCTAGAGCCAAAGAATGCAGCACAAAATGCCAAGTATGTTGGCTATGCCACTCCAAACGTAGCTGCTCAAAAATTGTTGCCTAAGTATATTAGAGAAGATCGTCAATTTTACCCTGATCAAACTACGTTGCGTCACTTGCAAGTCTTTAAAGATTTAGGTCCAAAAAAGATGCAAGAATATAATGATCTATTTTTAGAATTTAAAATGTATGCACGATAAAAGAGGTTAGTTATAATTAAAGAAGAAAGGAGTTTTCAATGCATTTTGATGTTTCTAATCTATTTACATGGAACAACCTGTCGATAGCGTTAGATGTATTAATCATTTGGTATTTGGTATACCGCTTGATTATGATGATTCGCGGTACCAAGGCAGTGCAACTAGCTAAAGGTATTGCTTTCATTTTCATCGTTAGAATTGTAGCAGGATTACTCCAGCTGCGTGCCGTAACCTATATCGTCGATCAGATTGTTTCGTGGGCGGTAATCGGAATTATTGTCATCTTCCAGCCTGAAATTCGTAGAGGGCTGGAGCGTTTAGGTCGAACTCCAATTTTTAATGGACGAGGCGAAAGTCCACATGATCAATCAGTAAGAATGGTCAAAGAATTGGATAAAGCCATTCAATATATGTCCAAAAGAAGAATTGGTGCTTTGATCACAATTCAACAGGACACAGGATTGGATGATTATATTGAAACCGGGATTAAGCTGGATGCAGATATTACGGGAGAATTATTAATCAATATTTTCATTCCAAATACTCCTCTGCATGATGGTGCGGTAATTATCAACAATAATCGCATCGCCGTAGCTGCTGCCTATTTGCCTTTGTCCGACAACAGTATGATTCCTAAGCGATTGGGAACAAGACACAGGGCTGCCGTCGGGATTTCAGAAGTAACGGACGCTGTTACTATCGTTGTTTCTGAAGAAACTGGTGGCGTAACTATTACTAAGAATGGTCGTTTTCTTTTAGACCTTTCACGAGATGAATATCTGAAGTACCTCAATGCGCAATTGGTTCCTAAGGAAGAAAAGAAGATTCCTTGGTACAAGCGTGTAATTAACAAAGTTTGGAAATGGGGTGCAGACCGATGAAAGATTTTTGGAATAACCGTTGGTTTATTAAAGTGGTCTCACTACTATTTGCAATTTTATTGGTAATTTATATTGACTCAACGCAAACTGGTTTTGTAACGCAAGGCGAACCGAGAAAAACAAGGGAAACAGCCAATGAAACTCAAACAATCAGTGTACCTTTGCAAGTTTCAATTGATACAGACAAGTATTATGTTGTTGGCTATCCAGAAAAAGTGAAGATCACTTTGGAAGGATCTAATGCATTAGTTACTTCAACGGTTAACACGCAGAGTTTCAGAGCCTACATCGATTTGACTCATAGAAAAATAGGCAAGCAGACCGTTAAGGTGCAAGTTACTGGACTTAATAGTCAATTATCATATACGATTAATCCGGCAACGGTTAATGTGGATATTGAACAAAGAAAATCCCGTACCATGCCAGTTCAAATAGAGTATAATAAAAATGCTGTTGCAAATGGATATAATATTGGCAAGCCCACAGTTGATCCACAAAAAGTGGAGGTAACCGGTGCTAAGGGCGAAGTAAACCAAATTGATCAAATTGTTGCTAAGCTTCCGCTTCCTAATGGTATTAATCACACTTATGAAAGACAAGTGATTTTGGTTGCTGAAGATAATAAGGGAAGACAATTAAATGCGGTCATTACTCCTTCGACTGCAACTGCAAAACTTCCTGTTTCACTATCTAAGAAAACTGTTAAATTGAATCTAAGACCTAAGAATGAAAAGAATAATAAGGTCTATTCCGTAACGGCTAAAAGAGATCAGGTAACTTTATATGGACAAAAATCCGTTTTAGCGAAAATCAATCAGCTAAATGTGGACGTCGATTTAAAGGGTATTGATTCGTCAACTGTAAGAAATTATCCTTTGGTATTGCCTAAGGGAGTTGCAAGAGCTGATCCTGCGGAAGTACAAATATCCATTAAGGTTAAAAACTCAAGCAATTAATAAAATAGCAAGAAAGGTTGTTTATTAGATGTTAAAATATTTTGGAACTGATGGTGTTCGTGGCGTAGCAAATCAAGGCTTGACTCCAGAAATGGCCTTTAAATTAGGTCGTGACGGTGGTTACGTTTTAACCAAGAACAAAAAAGATGGTGAACAAGCTAAGGTATTAGTTTCTCGCGATACTCGTATTTCTGGTCAAATGCTTGAATACGCACTTATTTCAGGTCTTCTTTCAGTAGGTATTGAAGTTCTTGAAGTTGGCGTAATTACCACTCCAGGTCTTTCATACTTGGTTCGTGCACAAGGTGCAGATGCTGGTGTGCAAATTTCTGCTTCTCACAACCCAGTTGAAGACAACGGTATTAAGTTCTTTGGGAGCGATGGTTTGAAGCTTTCAGATGAAATGGAAGGCGAAATAGAAAAATTAATCGATGCTAAAGAAGACAAACTTCCTCGTCCATCTGCTGAAGGTTTAGGTACTGTTACTGACTTCCACGAAGGTAGTGCTAAGTACTTACAATTTATTGAAAACACTATTCCAGAAGACTTAGGCGGCATTAAGGTTGTTATTGATGGTGCCAACGGTGCTTCAAGTGCTCTTATTTCAAGATTGTTTGCTGACTGTGGCGTTGACTTTACTACTATTTACACTCATCCAAATGGTTTGAACATTAACGACCACTGTGGTGCTACTCACACCGAAAACTTGCAAAAAGAAGTTGTTAAGCAAGGTGCACAACTTGGTTTAGCCTTTGACGGTGATGCCGACCGTTGTATCGCTGTCGACGAAAATGGTAACGAAGTTGACGGTGACCACATTATGTACGTAATCGGTTCATACTTAGCTGAACACGGTCGTCTTAAGAAGGATACTATCGTTACTACTGTAATGAGTAACCTTGGATTTACTAAGGCTCTTGAAAAGGAAGGGCTTAAGAATGTTCGTACCCAAGTTGGTGACCGTTACGTTTCAGAAGAAATGCGTGCACATGGTTACAACCTTGGTGGTGAACAATCAGGTCACGTTATTATGAGCGACTACCACAACACCGGTGATGGTATGCTTACTGGTCTTCACTTGATGCTAGTAATGAAGAAGACTGGCAAGTCATTGAGCGAACTTTTGAAAGACTTCAAGGACTACCCACAATGCTTAGTAAACGTTCCGGTTACTGACAAGAAGAATTGGAAGAAGCACCAACCAATCCTTGATGTAATTGCTGAAGTAGAAAAAGACATGGACGGCAATGGTCGTGTACTTGTTCGTCCTTCAGGTACTCAAGCTCTTCTTAGAGTTATGGCAGAAGGCCCAACTCAAGAAGAAACCGATGAATACGTAAACCGTATCGTTAAGGTTGTTGAAAAAGAAATGGGTACTAAATAATTAAACAAAATACCTGTGAATAAAAAGTCGTGAGTTAGCTCACGGCTTTTTGTATAATTAAAGATGTGTGATTTTTAAAAGGTCGAGGGGGAATAGAAATGGCAATTAAAATAATCGCGGTTGATCTAGACGGAACTTTATTATCAAGTGGAAATCTTATTTTGCCTGAGACAGAAAGAGTTTTGCGAGTTGCCTCTGAAAATGGCATTAAAGTTGTCTTGGCCACTGGTAGACCTCTTTCAGGTACTTTGCCATTTACACAGCAATTAGGATTATCTGGTGATGATCAGTATGCCATCGTGTTTAACGGAGCAGTGGTTCAAAGTCTTTCCGGTCGTGTATTAATGAGTCAAGAACTTGACTATCAAGACTTTAATAATATGCTTCGTTTCCAACGTTTAAGTCATGTTGATGTACATTTTGAAACTACCAAGTATTTCTTAACCTGCGACCGTGATTTATCTGTCCAAATGCAAATCAATGCGGCTTTGACTAATAACGTACTTAAGGTTAGAGAGCGCAAAGAAATTCCACAAGATTTTACTTTCAATAAAGTGGGCTTCACTTCTGTTGAAGGTAGCGACCAAGTGGATAAATTATGGAACAGCTTGCCATCATGGGCATTTGATTCTTATGATATCGTACGTAGTTTTGATAGTATTATCGAATTAAATGCATTGGGTGCTTCCAAAGGTAATGCATTAATGGACCTAGCCTCACGTCTTAAAGTTAACCAAAAAGATGTCATGGTATTTGGCGATCAAGGCAACGATTTGTCGATGTTTGAAAATCCTAACTTCATGAAAATTGCGATGGGCAATGCAATTAGTGATATTAAAGAAAAAGCAGATTATGTGACTGATGATAACGATCATAATGGTATTGCTAAGGCGATTAAGAAGTTTGTATTGTAAACAGAAGCAGGTATAAAATGATTAAATTAATTGCGGTCGACATGGATGGCACTCTTTTACAATCAAATAATCAGATTGGCGAAGAGACCAAACAGGCCTTAAAAAAAGCGGATGAAGCTGGAATAAAGGTTGTACCTGCATCTGGTAGACCGCTGCCTGGAGTTATTCCTTACATGGGAGAACTAGCGATAAATGGCGATGACAACTATGCGGTACTCTATAATGGTGGCTTAGTTCAATCTATTTCGGGTAATGTCTTAATTAGTCATCAATTCGATTATGATGAATTTAGAAAGTTTATTCAGCTGCAAAAGCAAAATCCAGGCGTGAACCTTCATTTTATGAAGGAACATGATTATTGGACGCTAGACAGACGATTATCTACTAAAATGGCTAAAATGTCTGCTGTCAGTGGAGCGCCTTTTGTGGTTAAGGATTTTGATGAAGTTCCAGCAGATTTTCAGTTTATTAAGGCTGAATATACTGGACCAAAAAATAAATTAGATAGATTGGAACAGAATATTCCTGAGTGGCTAAAGGATTATAATGTTGCACGTAGTGATCCAATGATTTTAGAGATCAATAAGCGTGAAGCCTCAAAGGGTCGAGGCGTTCATCAATTAGCACAAAAATTGGGCATTAAAGATGATGAAGTCATGATTTTTGGTGACCAGGGCAATGATATGTCCATGTTTAAGAATCCTGATTTTAAGAAGGTTGCCATGGGCAACGCAATTGATGAAATTAAGGAAAAAGCGGATTTCGTTACCAAGAGTAATAATGAAGCTGGTATAGCCTATGCAATTGATAAATTTATTTTTTAAATGTTAGAAAAGAACATTAGATGAAGAATATGAAAAAGATTATTTTGCGTGTACTTATGGTAATCTGTACAGCAGTTTCCTTTTTCTTGTTGTTAACGAGCGTAATCAGTTTAAAAATTGATGATACGCAAGCGATGGGAAAAGCAGTCATAAATCGAGTCGTAGCTGATTCAGATAATCCTAATTTAAAAGATGGGGTTAGGTTCTTAGAGGTGTCTGGATTAGAGCAAACGCTGTTAAAGCAACTGCCTAAAAAATATCAGGTAGAAATGTCTTATGCAGACTTATATCGAGCATGCGAAAAATATAATGAACAAGGCAAACTGACGCCTAAAGATCTTAATTTATCTAGTAAAACCAAGCTGGAAGAAATAATTAATGAATATATGGTCAAGCAAATCAACCATAAATTAAAGGAAAAATCCGACGAAGTCTATCACGCAATTTCTATTTATGAGTATTCAATCTTCGTGGTTGCATTATTGTTCCTTTTGGCAGCGATTCTAATTGCTTTTGGTCGTGCGTCGGCGTCGGTTCCACTCGCAATAGCATCAGTTGGTTCATTTATGGCCCTGTGGATTGCCGCAAATGATATTACAACTGTACTGCAGGCTAACGTATATAGCGGTCTTAGAGTAACCTTGTCTCAAGGCGTTTGGATTGGTTTGATAGTTGGTTTAGCAACTACCATATTATGGCCGATTCTTTTAAAAGTAACGAAAGAAGTGAAAGTTAAGAAATGAAAAAAATTCTCTTTGTTTGTCATGGCAATATCTGTCGTTCACCTATGGCAGAGGCAATTATGCAATATCTAATCAAGCAAAATGGGTTAGAAGATCAGTATGTTGCTGAATCAAAGGCGACGACAAAAGATGCATTGGGTAGAGGAATTGATCCACGTGCTCAACGAGAACTTGAAAAGAATAGAATGCCTTATGACCGTGGCCATCGTGCCAGTCAAATGACAGCAAAAGATTACGATGAATATGAATATTTAATTTGTATGGATGAAGAAAACTTCGCTGATATGAATCGAATTACCGGTGGGGATGCGCAAAGAAAAGAGCATAAGCTATTGGAATTCGCTGGTTCATATGACGATGTTGATGATCCTTGGTACACCAATGATTTTGATACGGCATATCAAGAGATTTATAAGGGATGCGAAGGATTAATCAAAAAGCTAAAGGAGGATAAATAAAGGGATGAGCTTTGCTCATCCTTTTATTTTTTGGCGATCAAACGAACGACATTTTCGGTAGTACGTTCAACATTTTGCGGCCCATCTTTTAAAGCTTGATCAATATTTTCGGCCTTGGCCAAAATACCAAAGATAGCGGTGAATCCTTTGTCATAGAGATGATCAATTCCTTTACCAATATAACCAGCAAGTGAGATAACTGGGACGTCATATTTTTTAGCAATTTGAGCCACACCGTATGGTGTTTTACCGAATTGAGTTTGGAAATCAGTTCCGCCTTCACCTGTAAAAACATAGTCGGCTTCTTTTATTTTTTCAGCTAGGTGTACTTCATTGGCAACTAGCTTAACGCCAGGATAGATTTTGGCATGAGTAAAAGCCAACAGACCGGCACCCAAACCGCCAGCTGCACCGCTACCAGGAGTTTGTGCTATATTTTGACCAATAATTTTTGCGTAGTGACTTAAATTTTCATCCAACTCTTTAGCTGTTGCTTGGTCCGCACCTTTTTGGGGACCGAAGACATAAGAGGCACCATTCGTTCCTGTCAGAGGATTGGTTACATCGCTAGCAAGCAAAAACTTAGTCTTTTTGATTTTGGGGTTAATATCTATCGTGTCAATTCTGGTAATTTGTTTTAAATCGCCGCCACCTAATTTTTGAGTAATTTCGTGATCATTATGGTCAAAGAATTTAACACCAATTGCTTGGGCCATGCCGCTACCACCATCATTAGTACTACTGCCGCCAAGGCCAATGATGACTCGCGTAACATCGTGCTTTAAAGCAGCATTGATTAATTCACCGGTACCAAAAGTAGTAGTTTTTTTAATAGTTGCAGGAGTTCTCTTATCCTGTGGCACATAGGAAAGGCCACTGGCTTCTGCCATTTCAATGATTGCAGTCTTTTGATCACCCAAAATGCCATAATGAGCTGTTACTGGTGTACCTAATGGTTCGGTAACTTTAACCGCATATTTTTGACCGTTAGTGGCATCAATTAGAGAATCCATTGTGCCTTCACCGCCGTCAGACATGGGAACCGAAATAATTTTTGCGTCTGGCAATACTTTTCTAATGCCATTTTCCATTGCCTGACAAACTTCTTTAGCTGTCATGCTTTCCTTGAATGAATCGGGTGCTAGTACGAATTTCATTATTGTCCCTCACTTCTTTTTATTTAATTTTACGTCATTTTGCTTTTTTAACAAAATATTGTTGATACCGCTTACAAAATTGGCTATTATAATAACTGTAAGTGAGCGGATTACTGATTCGATCAGGTCTAAGCTACTACAGTAAGATAGTATACGTTTAGGGTATAATCTTATTTGTAGTAGCTTTTTTTATAGCTCAGATGATTAAGGGTGATTCGTGATGAAATTTCTAAAAGCATTTAATAATAGTGCTGCTTTAGTAGAGGATGATGGCACAGAAAAGATAGTTCTAGGTAAAGGAATTGGTTTTGGTCTTAAAAAAGGTCAAGATGTTGATCAATCGAAAATTGAACGCTGTTTTGTGACAACTGAGCAGTCAAATGAAGTAGAACAAGTTAAGGAGTTTACAGCCCAAACAATTGATGTAACTAATCAAATTGTGAAGCTAGTTGAACCGCTTCTACAAGCTAAATTTTCTGATTATCAATACTTAGCCTTAGCCGATCATATTGATTTTGCTGTAACCAGAATTAATGATCATATTGATATCGACCCAGCAAATAATAACTGGGAGGTTAAGAATTTGTTTCCCAAGGAATATGCAATTTCAAAAAAGTAATCGCGTTAATCAACAGAGAGCTCAACGTTAAATCGCTAAAAGTGAAACGACATTTATGACATATCACTTAGTTAACGCAGCCTCTGACGATGTGCAAGTCCAGGAAACAATGCAGATCACTAATTTGATCAGCGGCATTATTAGTATTATTCAGTTCCAATATAAACTTACTCTAGATACGAATTCTTTTAACTATAGCCGTTTTATCACACACTTACGGATACTATTAGTTAGGTTGCTTAGAAATTAACCGAATCCAAATCAAAAGCTAGATCCTTCATTATTATCGTTTATGAAGATCAAATATAATAAAGCCTACGATACGGCAGAACGAATTGTGACTTACTTACATTCGAAGATGGGCTATGTTACTAAGAGAATTAGGCATGAACCCAAGTTACTGAAAGACGTTGAACACTATTTGTGTTCTCTAGTTTTTAAGTAGCTTGGGTTTTTATTTTGAGGAGAAAGAGTCATGGCTAAGAACTATGATCAATTAGCTAAAACCATCATTAAAGATGTTGGTGGTAAAGATAATGTTAATGGCGTAGTGCACTGTGCTACACGTTTACGTTTTAAATTAAAAGATGAAAAAAAGCTGACGATGATGCCTTAAAGAACACTGATGGTGTTGTAACAGTTGTTAAAGCTGGTGGGCAATATCAAGTGGTTATCGGAAATGAAGTTGCGATGTTTATGATGCTGTATTAAAAGAAGGTGGCTTTTCAGGTAGATGACCTGCATGGTCTGCTACGCACAAATTGGTGTTGTTTTAGCAATCATTAAACAAACCAAAGACAAGAAACTTAAGGAAACTGCTACTGGTGCATTCTTCTCAGGCCTCTTTGGTGTAACTGAACCAGCTATTTATGGTATTACCTTACCAAGAAAACGTCCATTTGTTTTAAGTTGTATTGGTGGTGCGGTTTCTGGTGCAATCATTGGTGCTTTCCACTCAGTTTTATATATTTTACCTTCAATGGGATTCTTCGCAATTCCTGCCTACATTAACCCTAAGGGTGGTTCAATGACTCAAATTATCGGTGTAATTATTGCCGGTGTAGTTGCATTTATCGTTGGTTTCACATTACAAATGATCTTTGGTAAGAAATCAGTTGACGCAGAATATGATAAAAAGCAAAGCGAAAAAGAAAAAGTAAATGAAACTTTAAAGGCAACTCCAGAAGTTGCTACCTCAACTTTAGTTAGTCCAGAAAATGGTAAAATTATGCCACTTTCAGAAGTTAAAGATGATGTATTTTCAAGTGGCGCAATGGACAAAGGTGTTGCTATTGAACCAACTGATGGTGTACTTCATGCACCTGCAGACGGTAAGATTATTATGACCTTTGAAACTGGTCATGCAATCGGTATGAAGACTAAGACCGGTGTAGAAATCCTAATGCATATTGGGATGGATACAGTTAACCTTCAAGGTAAAGGTTTTGATACTTTAGTTAAGAAAGATCAAGAAGTTAAAGACGGCGAACCATTAGTTAAGTTTGATATTGATTTGATTAAAAAAAGCTGGCTATCCTGTAACAACTCCTATGGTAGTTACTAACTCAAAGGACTTTGACGCTATTAAGCAAATTGCTCAAGGCGATGTAAAGGTTGGTCAAGCTATCCTTGAACTTAAAGCTCCTGAAGTAGCAGATGCAGCTGTCTCTGTAAATGGTCAAGTTCAATTGAATTAACAACTTTTTGCAAAAGTAATCGCTTTCAGATAAGATAAGTGTTGAGTAATAAATAGATAAAAAGATAGAAAAGAGTGTAAGTATGTCATTTCCAAAGAACTTTTTATGGGGCGGTGCAACTGCTGCTAACCAAATCGAAGGTGCCTACGATGAAGACGGTAAGGGCTTATCTGTAACAGACATTACGACTGCCGGTAGTTTAGATCATCCTAGAATGTTGACTTATAAGTTAAATGGTAAACTTGGCAAGATCCCAGGCCTTCCTGGTGCTGGTCTACCAGAAGGTGCTGTTGGTGCCATTGATCCTAACGAATATTACCCTAACCACGTAGCGATTGATTTTTACCACCACTACAAAGAAGACATTAAGATGTTCGCTGAAATGGGCTTTAAGACATTCCGTCTTTCGATTGCCTGGACAAGAATCTTTCCAAAGGGTGATGAAGAAAAGCCAAATCAAGCAGGGTTAGACTTTTACCGCCGCGTCTTTGAAGAATGCAAGAAATACGATATTGAACCTTTAGTTACTATTTCTCACTATGAAGATCCGCTTTATTTGAGTGAAAAGTATCATGACTGGCAAGATCGTAAGATGATCGACATGTATGTCAAGTACGCTAAGGCTTTGTTTAAAGAATACAAGGGCTTAGTCAAATACTGGCTAACATTCAATGAAATTAATACTGCAGTAATGATGCTAGACATGTTTGGCAACAAGAACGATTCTGATGAAGCCTACCAACATGCATATCAAAAATTGCACTACCAATTTGTTGCGAGTGCTCGTGCAGTTAAGGCAGCCCATGAAATCGATCCAAACTATGTAGTAGGTAATATGATCTGTGGTATCGTTGATTACCCATTGACTCCAGATCCTCAAGATGTCTTGAAGTGCCGTCATGATTGGGAAAAGAACATCTTCTACTGTGGTGATGTTCAATGTAAAGGTAAATATCCAACTTTTGCTAAACGTCTTTGGGATGAACATAATGTTCACCTTGATATTACTGATCAAGACCGTAAGGACTTGGCGGAAGGTAAAGTTGATATGTACACTTTCTCTTACTACATGTCCAACGTTGTAACTACTCATGAAGTAAAGGACAAGGTAGGCGGCAACTTCGCAGCTGGCGCCAAGAACCCATACTTGAAATATTCAGAATGGGGCTGGGCAACTGACCCAACTGGTTTACAATACTACCTTGAAGTTATTTACGATCGTTACGAAATTCCAGTAATGGTAGTTGAAAATGGTTTGGGTGCTGTTGATAAAGTGACTGCTGATGGCAAGATCCGTGATGATTACCGGATTGATTACTTGCGCCAACACATTGAAGCAATGCAAAAGGCCATTGATGATGGCGTTGATTTGATCGGCTACACCACTTGGGGCTGTATCGATTTGGTTTCTGCAGGTACTGGTCAAATGTCTAAGCGTTATGGCTTTATCTATGTAGACCGTGACGATAACGGAAATGGTTCACTTAAGAGAATTCCTAAGGATTCATTCTATTGGTACAAGAAGGTTATCGAGTCTCACGGTGAAGATTTAGACTAATAAGATAACTAAAATAAAAAGAGATGACTTGATTATCTCTTTTTTGTATAGGCAATAATTGTGAAAAATGCCAATATACCATATGAAATTCAAAAGTGTATAATTAATTCTATATTATTTTATATAGGAGTTGACATTTTGAATAGAAAACATAAAAAAGTTTGGTGGATAGTAGGGATAGTTGTTGCAGTCCTGGTCGTCTTAATTGGAGTAGGAGAAGCATACTTTTTCAATGTTGCTTTTGTACCAGGTGAAAAAAGCGTGTTAAATAAATATTCCAGCAAGCAAAAGAAGGATCCGTTAGCACAAAATAAGAAATGGTATGCTAAAGCTAAAAAAGAACACTGGTATATGAAATCTGCTTCTTCAAATTATCGTCTTGATGCCAATTATATTCCAGAAAAGAATTCAAATAAGACTGCAGTCTTATTGCATGGATTTGGCAACAATAAAGACATAATGGCACCATATGCAGCAATGTTTCATCAACTAGGCTACAATGTTTTAATTCCAGATGCTCGTGCTCATGGTCAAAGTCAAGGTAAATATATTGGTTATGGTTGGCCTGAAAAGTACGACGTTCGAAAATGGGTTAAAAAGGACTTAGCTAAAAAGGGTAAAAAACAGAAAATCGTGATCTTCGGTGTAAGTATGGGTGGCGCGACTGCTATGATGACAAGTGGTATCAAGATGCCTAAACAAGTTAAAGCTTATGTTGAAGACTGTGGTTATTCGAGTGTTAAATCTGAATTCTTGTATGAAGCGAAAGATTTATACAATATGCCTAGCGCAGTTGCTAGTGGTGCGGTTGATCTCTTAAGCGGGATAAGTAAAGCTAACCTTGGCTTTTATTTAGGGGATGCATCTGCAGTTAACCAACTCAAGAAGAATAAACAACCAATGCTGTTTATTCATGGCGGTAAGGATAACTTTGTACCAACTAAGATGGTCTATCAAAATTATCAGGCAAAAAATGGTCCTAAGGAATTATGGATTGCTAAAAAAGCAGCACATGCGCGTTCATTTGAAACTTATCCGCAAGAATATAAAGCTCATGTAGCTAAGTTTTTGAATAAATATATTTAGAAAATAAAAAATCATTAGATCAAGATGATCTAATGATTTTTTTATCTATTCTATTTATTATTTAGTAGCGTTTTGTGGTTTTCTGCGACCAACGAGCCAAGTAGCAATCAGGGCAACAATAGCTTCAATAATAATCATTGCGATTCTCATAGGAATCTTGGTACTACCAAGCCATACGTCAAGAATAATAGAACCGATAATGATAATTCCCATCCAAATCCATTGCGATCTGTCAAAGGCAATACCGTATTCCTCTTCACGACGTCTGATGCCCGGTAAAATGGCACCCAAACCGATTAAGACAATTACGGCGACAATGTTGATAATCAATTCGTACCACCAAAGACCGCTACCATGCTTAACGTCTTGTGGGGCAAAACCAAGGATAGTTGCTACAGCGGTAACGACTAACAAGGCAAGACCGACAAGCCAAGCAAGTTTATCATTTTTAATGTAAACATATTTTGATGGGTATTTCTTAGAGTTCTTTCTCACTCTCATGAATGAGTAGAAGATCCAGCAGGTTACACCTGGTGAAACGATTGAGTTCAAATTAAGCAACCAGTTGAAGATATCGTTCATGTCAGGTAAGAAAATACCTAAAATCATGATGAATGATGAAAGGGCAACAGTTAAGATGTAACCATTAATTGGTAAGCCGTTCTTATCCTTTTTACGTAAGAACTTAGGCATGTACTTGTCACCGGTGTCTGAGATAAGCATTCTAGTCATGGCATCAAGCAATACGGCAACCAAGGCACAGTTGAACAATAATGATGTCCAAGCCCAGAGGTAAAGCAAGAATTTACCCATACCGAATTGTTTACCAACCATGTCGAATACGTAGTAAGCACCGTTCATCTTCAAGTCGTTTGGAATGTGGTATGCGTCAAAGTAGATACCAAGTGCAAATGAACCAAGGATAGTTAAGAAAGCAGTCATGATAGCTAAAGTAATCATTGCCTTAGGGAAGTCTGACTTAGGTTTCTTCATCTTAGTTACATATGGTGCAACCAGTTCACACCCGTTCATGGCATAGATTAACATTCCGACGGTTGACCAGTAGTGCAAGTCGAATTTAGGAATGATTGTGTGCCAAGTAAATGGTTGGGTAGCCATGTGACCGCCTGATTTTGCCAAACCAACAAAGGCAAGGAAAACAAACAAGACAGTCATAATGACCATCAAACCACCACCAATACTGGAAAGGAATTCCATTGAGTTGGCAAAGTGGTGTTCAACGATAATGAAAACAATGAACACAACGAAAGTCAAAGCAGCAAACATGGTAGTAGGAATTTTATCTTGGAATCCCTTTGAACCGGTCAATGCCCAACCTAGGTCAACAATGATTTCGTTAGCGGAGTCTACAGCATAAGGAATTGAGGCTGCCCAGTATGTCCAAGCAGTAAAGTAGCCTAAAAATTCTCCGTCAGTACCGCGGACCCATGATGAAAGTCCACCACCTTCTTCACTAAACGTAGAACCTAATTGTCCTACCATTAATGAGTAAGGTGTTACATAAAGCAAACACATGATAATCCAAGAGGTGATAACTGGCATCCCTTGGTTTTGGAAGTTGTACATGATATCGTCCAAGCCGATAACAGTACAAAGTGCCATCAAGGTCAAAACAGGCCAAGTGATGGCTTTCATTTTATTTGTTGAAGTTAAATCGTCCAAGTATTTTTCATCCTTCTCTATATCTAAATCTAAAACTTATTTACTCCCGCTAAATAACAGAAGAAATTACTGGCGATTTATTTTTGAATTTTTCGCGCATTCGAACTCCTCTCCTATTACAACTATAAATTTTACCTACTAATTACTATTAGGACCAGTGTAAAACGCTTTCTATTTTGCATTTAACACTTTACTTATTTAATATAAGTACGCATAATAAAACTAACAAAAAGTAAGAGGCACAAAAATGAAAGTGAAAGGGGAGGATGCTAATGAACGCACAAATTATTGCAATCGGTATTATTTTGTAGGCTTATACTTCTTAACTAGAGAGAAGAAGCCTGCTGTAGAAAGAGTTAGAAAACATAGATAGAGGTTTTTTATGGCAAAAACATCACGAATTATTCGTAATCGAAAAGTAGCAAAATTTTCAACCAGAGAATACACTCGCTGTGAACGTTGCGGTCGACCATATTCCGTTTATCGCAAGTTTGGTCTTTGCAGAGAATGCATGAGAGATTTGGCTCATAAAGGTCAACTCCCTGGTATTAAGAAAGCTAGTTGGTAAAAATTACAGCAAGCCTGATGAATTCAGGTCTTTTTTGTTAAGATTTATTTTTTCTTATAAAATTAACAGCATTATTTTTGGTACAGTAAAAACAGTATTGAAATAAGATTGATAGGAAAGAGTTGTAATGGATAAATTTCACTTTACCAAATGGGAAAAAATATTTTTAGTGTTGGCTTTTTTAGTCATCTTGATGCTGTTTGTTTCTAGTTCCATGACTTACCAGCAGCAGGAACTTCATGAAGGAGTCATGAATAAGCGATTCGGTTGGCTAGAGAATATAGTAGCCGGTTGGAATTTTACTTATGGCGGACGCGTGCATAATGTTCAAGTCGATGGTCGAGCAGGTCTTGCGCAATTTGTTTTGCGTAAAATTGCGCACTTTGGATCATATTTCTTGCTAGGTGGGTTTGGTTATTTAGGGATGCGCCGCATTTTTAAGATTAAATGGGTGGCACCGATTTTAACGTGGTTTATCACGATTGCATTAGCTGCTTTTGATGAGTACCACCAGTTTTTAACGGGCGATCGAACTCCTAGTGTCCATGACGTTATGCTTGATGGATTAGGTGCTCTTTGTGCAATTTTATTGGTAATGCTTGTCCTCTTTATTAGGAATAAATATCTGGCCAAGAAAAAACAGTTTAAATATTTGACACCATTGAATTTTTGAGTACTGTGAGTTAAGATAATAACGTTAATTAATATTAGAAAAAAGAAAGAAGGATCCTTATGTCAGGACATTCAAAATGGCACAATATTCAAGGCCGCAAGAATGCGCAAGACGCAAAGAGAGGTAAAGTTTTCCAAAAGTTATCTCGTGAAATTTACATGGCTGCAAAGAGTGGTGGTCCTGATCCTGATGGGAATCCTACATTACGTATGGTAATTGATAAGGCACGTTCAAACAACATGCCTAAGGATAACATCAAACGTGCGATCAAGAAGGCCGAAGGTGGATCAGAAGAACATTACGACGAAATCACTTACGAAGGCTACGCTCCAGGTGGTGTTGCTGTCTTTGTAGAAGCATTGACTGATAACAAGAACCGTACTGCTTCAGATGTTCGGGTTGCATTCACTCGTAATGGTGGTTCACTTGGTGCTACTGGTTCAGTTGCATACATGTTTGACCGTAAGGGCTACATCGTAATTGATCGTTCAACTACTGATGCTGACGAAGATCAAATGTTGCTTGATGTTATGGATGCTGGTGGCGATGATTTGCAAACTAGCGATGACGCATACGAAATCTACACTGATCCTAAGGAATTTGCAGCAGTTCGTGACGCTCTTATTAAGGACGGTTACAAGCTTGCTGATGCCGAATTAACTATGATTCCACAAAATACCACTCCTGTTCCAGCAGATAAGAAGGAACAATTTGAACACTTAGTTGATGCTTTGGAAGACAACGACGATGTTCAAAATGTCTACACTGCTGCAGCTGATGAAGACTAATTAAAATAAAAATAGCTTGGTCATGATGACTAAGCTATTTTTTGTGCCCTAATTTAATATTAGCTTAATTTACAAATGGCTTTAAATCAATGTTTTTAGCTATTTGTAAATTTTTTTATTTTTCTCAGAAAAAAATCGCCTTTTTTTGCGTAATAAATAGTGTGAGGTGAAAAAGGAGGTTTTTTATGAAAACTAAAAAGATTATCAATGAATTGCTTGTTTCTGCTGTGGCAAATAAAGTCAGTGATATTTTCTTTTTTCCGAAAAGAGAAGAGACAGTGGTCGAATTCAGAACAATTAGGGGCGTTGAAAGACAAAAATCTTTTCCAATAAATGAGGGACAAGAGATTATCAACTTCTTTAAATACAGTGCTCAAATGGATATTGCAGAACATCGTCGTCCGCAAGTTGGCGCGATGACTTTTACTGCAGATGAGCAAGAGTACTATTTGAGACTGTCTAGTTTGGGTGATTTTTCCGATCAAGAATCATTAGTAGTCAGAATTATTTATGGTATTGATCATAGTCAGTATTTTATGGACGAACAATTGGAAAAAATAAAGAGTTTAGCTTTGCGCAGGGGATTGATCATTACGAGTGGCCCGACAGGTTCTGGAAAGACTACTACGATGTACGAAGTTGCTAAAGAAATGAGCGAGAATAAGGTCGTGATGACGATTGAAGATCCAGTTGAAGTTCATGAAGCCACTTTTTTGCAATCACAGGTCAATAATGAAGCCGGGATTGACTATCAGAGCCTGCTTAAGGCAGCGTTGCGGCACCGTCCGGATATCTTGATTATTGGTGAAATCCGGGATGCTGGGACGGCGCGTCTAGCAGTGGATGCGGCCTTAAGTGGGCACTTAGTGTTTGCAACTGTTCACGCTAAAAGTACGCTGCAAACGGTATCCAGATTAGAAGGACTGGGCATTAGAAAAGATGAACTGGCAAACTGTTTAACCGCAGTTTCATATCAACGTTTAATGCCTAGCCATGAGCAGACAAAATGTTTGATTGATATTGCAAGTGGTGAGGTTTTGAAAGAAGCGATGGAGCAGGAAATCCGCGGAGAATTCATTGATTGGCAAAAGAATATGCACCTATTGCAGAAGGGAGGAGAAATTAGTGATGAGGTATATTGGCAATTCCAACAAGGATAAGTTGAATGGCGAGGAACAGTTGGCTTTTTTAGATTATTTAAAGCACAGTTTGGATAATGGTTTTTCACTGATTAGCTCAATTGAATTAATGCCGGCTCTGTGGCCTAAGAGAAAAGAACTAATGGGAAAATTAGCAATGCGGATGAAAGAGGGGGCTAATTTTAGTAGCGAATTAGTGAAACTGGGCTTTTCTAAGACAACGGTGACCCAGGTTAATTTGGCCTTGCAGCAGGGAAATCTAACGGAATGCCTGAATCAGCTGGCAACTTTAAATCGCTTAAAACAAGAACAAGTTAAGAAATTGCGATCGGAACTGTCATATCCGTTTGTTTTAGCAATTATGATGGTGGTTTTGCTGGTGTTCATGCAATCGTTTATTTCTACGCAGTTTAGCGATACTAGTGAACATTCTGGGGATCTAGTAATGCTGGTATTGATAGGTCTAGTTTTAGTAGGAATTTATTTTTTAGCCAAGATCGTAACTTTGCTGAATAAGCAAGATTATGACTCGATGAAGAAGCTGGTGAAGTATCCGATTATTGGACCAGTTATTAAGCTATATGTGAATTATTTGTTGGTCTATGATATCGGGATGCTTTTGGCTAGTGGATTTTCATTGCAGCGAATGTGTGAATATGCTTCAGAACAAGAAGAGGGATCATTGCAGCAGGCTTTGGGTCAGAAGATTGGCAGTCAACTAGCTGAAGGGAAGAACTTGGAAGAGATCATTAAGCAGGAAGAATTCTTGCCTAATAGTTTGTTGATCATGTTGCAGACGGGATCGGAAAGAAAGAGCTTGAGTCAGAGATGCTTGGTTTTGGGACGCAGTCTGTTTATTGATTTAACAGGAAAAGTAGAGAAGCTGGTCGTGAATGTACAACCAATTTGTTTTATTTTGATTGGCGTCTGCATTATTGGGATGTATTTGAAATTGTTGTTACCGATGTATTCGATGATGCAGGGGATTTAGGAGGATAGAAATGAAGAAAAGATTGAAACAATATTTGTTGAATATTTTAGCAAAGAGCCGCCGACAAGAAGGCTTTACTTTGATTGAAATGGTTGTGGTGATTGCCATTATCGTAATTTTGATTTTGCTCATTGTACCAAATTTGATTGGACAAAAGCAGAAGGCGGAAGACAAGTCTATGGATGCGTTTAGAAATACGATTTTGACGCAAGTAGAGTTGTATAAGGATGATCATCCAGAAAAGAAAAACATAAGTTTAGAAGACTTAGAAGGTGATCACTATTTAACTTCAGATCAGGTAAAAAAAGCAAAGAAAAATAATATAACCGTAGAAAATGTTAATAAACCGCAATAATTTACCCGCTTTTTCCTTAATCGAAACAATAATCACCTTAGGTATCTGCTGTGGCATATTACTAATCGGAACTTTGCAACTGAAAAAGTACCAAGAACGTCTGATTTTCGATAATACCGTTAAAGAAGTTACTACTGCAATCGATCAAGCTTCAAGAGTTAGCACAATCACGGGAGAGGGCGTAGTAATTATTTTTTCACAAAGTGAACATTACTTGAGGCTCAGCGGGAGAACAAGTAACAAAAAAGTTGATATCGATGAAAACATGGAAATATCAGGACTTAGAAATTTTCATTTTGATAAACACGGCTATTCATCACCTGGTACTGTGACCTTCACGGGATATGGGATGGAAAAGAAAATAAAGTACCAAATGCTATGGGGACGGGTGCCAAAATGAGGAAAGTAAAAGGATTCTTAATGGCGGAAAGTATTGTTGCACTGATTATTGCTACTGTTGCCGTAAGCTGTATGTATTTGATGGTTGCCGAAAGTCAAGAGAACGGAAGAGAGATTGAGCTAAAAACAGATCGCGCTTATGCCTACCATGTTTTACAAGAAAGCAATCTAAATCAAGTTACGGTTCACGATCGAATTTATGAAAAGGCAGGGCATAACTATGTTTATGATCGGGATGCAAAACAAGAATTCGCAGTTGAAGACTAAAGGCTTTGTGCTTGCTGAAGCAATCTTTTCCTTATTTGTGACCATGCTAGTCTTATTCATTTTGCAGAATTTATTATTAAGCGTTAAAAAGGCTAACCTGAGTGAAAATCAACATATGAATGAAGTTGCTTATGCGTATGTACAATTAGATCGCTACATGCACGATGAAGATACTAAGATGGTTTATCCGTTAGTAAATGAAGGAAAAGCTAAAAGTGCAACATTCGTCAAAGTAAATAAAGATAAAAGTGAAGTAGAATACAAGATTGAATATTATTTGTCAAAACGCGTTTTAAAAGTTTCCAAATCTAACGGTGGTGGTTACATGCCGTTAATTTTTAATGTCCAGAGTGCCAAATTTATTACTAGAAAAGATAAGATTATCATTCGCATTAATGAGTACAACAAGGGAGAATCTGATTTAGTCTTTCAACTTGATGAAGAACCAGATGAGGATAGGAATGTTAGAAAGAATAAAAAAGAAGACCAAGGTAAAAGGAAGCGCGCTATTTAGCAGCATCTTAGTATTAATCACGACATTATTGTTTATTAAAATGTATCAGGATATCTATCAAACCAGCATGGAAAACAATATCTTACTTATTAAATATCTATCTAATTAAATGACTTTTCTTGCACCTCAACTTGCCTTTCTTTAAAATATTAAAGGTAATGGAGGGCTACTAGATGGAAAATTTTGAAAAACTTTTTAATCAATTTTTAGATTGCGTACAAACTTTGCAAAATGCATTGAATGTTTCATTTACAGAAGCATTGGTTGAAACATTTGACAATTTAGAACAAGGCAAGATAAAAGTCGAAAACGGTGCACCCGATGAAAAGACCGTCGAAGAATTAAGCAAGAAGTATCAAGCAATTGATTATGATCACATCAGTCAAAAAGATAAGGCACAAGTATTTACTTTTTTGACCTTAAAGGCAGTTAATGACGATGGCTTAGATGCTAACCAAATGCCAACGCCACCAGCTATTTCTACTGTTGTAGCAATGCTGATGCATAAGTTGCTTAAAGATGAAGAGATGGAAATCGTAGATCCAGCAGTTGGTACAGGGAACATGCTCTTCTCAATAATTTCTCAATTGAAGGCTTTAAATCATTCCAAAGACAACTATCAATTAGTTGGAATTGATAACGACGAAGAAATGTTGAACTTAACGGACGTTGCTGCTCACTTAAATGACATTGATATTGAGCTCTACTGTCAAGATGCTTTAATGCCTTGGATGTGTCCTAATGCTGATGCGATTGTCAGCGATTTGCCAATTGGCTATTACCCAATTGATGAGAACGCTAAGAACTTTGAAAATCATGCTAAAAAGGGTCACTCATTTGCTCATTTATTATTGATTGAACAAATTATCAAGAATCTTAAGTCAGATGGTTATGCTTTCTTAGTTGTTCCTAAGTCAATTTTGTCCGGTAAGATTGGTGCGGACTTTATGCCATGGCTCACCAAAAAGGTATATTTGAAGGCGATCGTAGAATTGCCTGATGATATGTTCAGAAATAAATTTAATCAAAAGTCTATTCTTGTCTTCCAAAATCATGGTTCAGAAGCTAAACCTAGTGAAGTTTTGTTGACCAAGTTGGATTCATTGAAGAAAGAACAATCTTTGATTCAATTTAATGTGAAATTGGACGAGTGGTATACTAAAATCAATCATTAATTCGTAAAGCACGTAACTTTATTGAAAGTAGAGGAATTTATTTTTATGGAAAAAGTTTTGGCAATCAACTCTGGTAGTTCATCTTTCAAGTACAAGCTATTTTCTTTGCCAGATGAAAAAGTGATTGCAAAAGGAATGGCCGATCGTGTAGGCCTTGATTATGCTTCATTTGAAATTAAATTGGCTGATGGAACAAAGCATGTTGAAAAAACAGAAATTCCAGATCAAGAAGCTGCAGTTAGTTTATTGCTTAAATTCTTGAAGCAATTTAATGTTGTTGAAGATTTAAATGAAATTGTTGGTGTTGGTCACCGTGTAGTTAATGGTGGTGAATTCTTTAAAGATTCAACTATCATTACTAAGGAAAACCTTCACGAAATTTATGAATTGGAAGATTATGCTCCACTTCATAACCCAGCAGAAGGTCGCGGCATTGAAGCATTTATGAATGTATTGCCAAACGTTCCTCAAGTTGCTGTCTTTGATACAACTTATCACCGTGCTCTTGATCCAGTACATTACTTATATTCTCTTCCATACGAATATTATGAAAAATACGGCGTACGTAAGTATGGTGCACATGGTACTTCAGTTCGCTATGTTGCCCCACGTGCCGCAGATATGATGGGCAAAGATCTTAAAGATTTAAAATTAATTGTATGTCACTTGGGTTCAGGTGCTTCAATCACTGCTGTTAAGGATGCAAAATCATATGATACTTCAATGGGCTTTAGTCCACTTGCTGGTATTACTATGGCTACGCGTTCAGGTGATATTGATCCATCTCTTATCCAACACTTAATGCATGTTGAACATAAATCAATGGATGAAATGATCTATATGTTGAACCATAAATCTGGTTTGTTAGGTCTTTCTGGTATTTCACCAGACATGCGTGACGTTAGAGAAAGCGATAGCGACCGTGCTAAGTTAGCTAGAAACATCTTTATTAACCGTATTGTTCGCTATGTTGGTTCATACATTGCTGAAATGGGTGGTGTAGATGGAATTATCTTTACCGCCGGTATTGGTGAACACGACATGGGCGTACGCGAGGCTGTAATGGATGCATTTAAGTACATGGGTGTAGATCCAGATTACGAAGCTAACAATAAAATCAGTGAAGGCTTTATTACTAAGCCCGATTCTAAGGTTAAAGTAATGGTTATTCCAACCAATGAAGAATTAATGATTGAACGTGACGTTGTTCGTTTAACTCACATTAATTAAGCCTTTTTGTTCGCACATTGTGTAGGTCTATGCTACAATAGTAGAGTCTCAAGGGGATGTTTTGGGATTCGACAGGCGTAGACCCGCATTGACTGCGGTTCGTAGGTTACGTCTACGTAAAAACGTTACAGTTAAATATAACTGCAAATAACAAAAATTCTTACGCATTAGCTGCTTAATTTAGCGCATGCGTTGCTCTTTGTCGGTTTACTCGTGGCTGACACTGAGTATCAACTTAGCGAGTTACGTTTAACTACCTCACCTGAATAGTTGAAAAGAGTCTTAGCAGGTTAGCTAGTCCATACTAGCCCTGTTATATGGCGTTTTGGACTAGTGAAGTTCAAGTAATATAACTATGATCGTAGAGGTCAGTGACGAGATGCGTTTGGACAGGGGTTCAATCCCCCTCATCTCCATAGATAAGAAGAAAGCTTTGTTAGGAAAGTATCCTAGCAAAGCTTTTTTATTATTTTTTTACTATAACTTTTAGTTATTTACTAATGCTAAAAATAAGTATTAAACATTATTGGCAAGGGCTTGTACAATTATCATAGTTAAAAGCGAAATTAAGCATATTAAATACACGGAGAAAAATAATGAGAGGAATTAAGAATAGATATTTTGAAGGGGAAAGAATCCTTTACGGCTTAAATGACGCCAACTTAGAAGGTATAACTTTTGGTGAAGGTGAATCACCATTAAAAGAAGCAACAAATATTACTTTAAAAAATTCAATTTTTAAGTGGAAATATCCTCTTTGGTACGATGAAAATGTCAATGTAGAAAATACAACTTTCGAAACAATGTCTAGAAGTGGTATTTGGTACACTAAAAATATTTCAATTAAAAACAGTGCGTTGCAAGCACCAAAGTTGTTCAGAAGAGCTAGCCATATCACTTTAGATAATGTTCATTTTGCTGATGCTGAAGAAACAATGTGGATTTGTGACGATATTAGAATTACTAATTCTCAAATCAACGGTGATTATTTTGGTAAAGATAGTAAAAATATTTACCTTGACAATGTAAGTGTAATTGGCAACTACGTCTTTGACGGTGCCGAAAATATTGAAGTTCATAATTCAACTTTTGTATCTAAAGATGCGTTTTGGAACTGTAAGAACGTTACAATTTATGATTCAATTATTGATGGTGAATATTTAGCTTGGAATACTAACAATATTAAGTTCATTAATTGTAAAATTGAAAGTGATCAAGGATTAAATTATATTGATCAACTTGAAATCAAAAATAGTTCACTCATCCATACAGATTTGGCTTTCGAAAAAGTTTCTAACATGGATGTGGAACTGGATGCCAAAATTGATAGTGTAAAGAATCCAATTTCAGGTAAGCTTGTCGCTCCTGAAATCGGTACTTTAATCATGGATCCTAACAAGATTGATCCTGCAAAGACGATTATTGATTGTCCAAAAATTGGTAAAAAGGTTGATCAATCAGATATGAATCAAGAACCAAAGGACTGGTGATAATATGCAATATGATTTTGTAAATGCTCCAGACAGAACGCATACTGATTCTGTAAAGTGGGATGTTAAGCCAGGCGAATTACCAATGTGGATCGCAGACATGGACTTTAAGACTGCACCGGAAATAACTGCTGCGATGAAAGAAAAAATTGCTTTGGGTGCATTTGGCTATGAATTTCCTAAAGATGATTACTTTAATGCAGTAGCTGATTGGTATGAAACTGAACACAACCATCGTCCAAAAAATGAATGGATGATTTTTACTACAGGTGTTGTACCAGCAATTTCTTCAATTGTTCGTCGTATTTCACACATCGGTGACAATGTCTTAGTACAAGAACCTGTTTACAATATTTTTTATAATTCCATTTTGAATAATGGACGTCACGTTTTATCAGGTGATTTGCAATTCGACGGTGAAAAATATGCAGTCGATTGGCAAGACTTAGAACAAAAGTTAGCTGAGCCTTTGACTACCTTAATGATTTTCTGCAATCCTCATAATCCAGTGGGCAAGGTTTGGACGGCAGAAGAAGTACAAAGAATCGCAGATTTGTGTCACAAGCATCACGTAACTTTGCTCTCAGATGAAATTCACGGCGATTTAGTTAGAAAGGGCCCTGATTATACACCAGCATTTTCAGTTGAGGTTCCAGCTAAGCAGAGCGTGATCTCACTTGTTTCACCAAGTAAGACCTTTAATGTGGCTGCTCTTCATGCCGCTACTGCAATTGTTCCAGACGAAAATTTGCGTGAAATGGTGAGCCGCGGCTTAAATAGCGATGAAGTAGCTGAACCTAATCTGTTAGCTATTCCCGCAACCATTGCTGCTTATGAACAAGGCCATGACTGGCTGAAGGGATTGAAAGCACAATTAAATGATAATTTTGATTATGCAGCTGAATTTATTCAGGCTAAAATCCCAACTGCAAAGGTGATTTCAGGTACCGCTACTTACTTAATGTGGATTGATGTACATGAAATAACTGATAACTCAGAAAAACTAGTTAACTTTATTAGAGAAGAAACTGGTTTGATTGTTTCTGCCGGTAGTATTTATCGCGGTGATGGTCATGACTTTATCCGGATTAATTTGGCTTGTCCACTAGAAATGGTTAAAGATGGGATGGACCGTTTAGCCACAGGAATTAGTAAGTATAGCAAATGGCTTTACATGTAAAGAAAAAAGTAGATATATAATTGAGAAAAGGGTTTCATTTCTTTTGCCTTAAAGTATATACTTTATATGAGGTGATTTAGATGGAACCATTATTTTTAAACCCGTACTTTAGACCTAAGATTTGGGGCGGACGTAAATTAAAAGATATTTTCAACTATGATATTCCAGATGGAAAAGTCGGTGAAGCTTGGATTATTTCTGGCTACAAGGACGATGCTTCTACTGTAACTGAAGGCCCACTTAAGGGTATGTCACTTAGAGATGTTTACTTGAAGCACCCAGAACTTTTTGGCAATCCTAAAGCTAAGGAATTTCCACTTTTGGTAAAATTCTTGGATGCCAACGATAACTTATCAGTTCAAGTACACCCAGATGATGATTATGCTCGCAAGGTAGAAAACGACTCAGGTAAAACTGAAAGTTGGTATGTCATGCAAGCTGATCCAGGTGCCTACATTATTTACGGTCACCATGCAAAGACGCGTGAAGAATTAGCAGACATGATTCACAAAGGTGAATGGGACAAGTTGCTTAGAAAGGTTCCAGTAAAAGCTGGCGACTTCTTCTACGTTCCAGCAGGTACTATTCACGCTTTGACTAAGGGATGCTTGGTAATTGAAACCCAACAATCAAGTGATGTAACTTACCGTTTGTATGACTATGATCGTGTTGATAAGAAGACTGGCAAGAAGCGTGAACTTCATACCCAAAAGTCAATTGATGTCACGACTGTACCACATGTTGATCCAAAACTTGATGTAAAAACTAACAAGGATCAAGACGCAGAAATCAAGACTTTGGTAGAACCACCAGTTTCACCACACTTCTACTTATGGCAAATTGATCTTGACGGTACTTGGAAGACCGGTTTAAACGATCACCCATACTTGTTAGTTTCAGTAATCAAGGGTGAAGGTAAACTTGAAGCTGACGGTAAATCATATGATTTAAAGATGGGAACTAATTTAATTATTCCAAATGAGATGAAGAAATTCACATTCACTGGTAAAATGAGAATAGTTATGTCTGCACCTGGTGAGGAATAACCGTTTTAATTTATCAGAATTAGGAGTGAGAATTTGTGATCTATGTCGCTTGTGGCTTAATTATGATGGTGATTGGGATACTTTGGCTGATTTCGCCAGCTAAAAGACCTAATCGAATTTATGGTTATTTATCTTATCTGGCGCAAGTCAATAAAGAGAGCTTTAAATTTGCCCAAAGAAGGGCGAGTTTATATTGTATTCTCTTTGGCTTGATTCAAGTTGTGATTGGTTTAATTATTCACTTTTTGAATTGGGATCGCTATTTTCTCATTTGGTTATTAACTTTTTATTTGTTTATCTTGTTGCCAATTGTTTATACAGAAAAAAGCTTGAAAAAGTTTCTGCTTAAACGACACGAATTGCCACCTGACTATGTCGATCCCGATAAAGTGAAACGTCAAAGAACAAAGGGATTTAGGGATCGATAATGAGTTTGAAAATATTAATGGTTGAAGATGACAATTCCGTCGCTGAAATGATGGGAATGTTTTTCAAAAAAGAAGGCTGGGAACAAGATATTGCTGTCGACGGTGTCGAAGCCGTCGATATGTTTAAAGAAAATGCGGATAAGTATGATTTGATTACGCTAGACTTGAATTTGCCTAAAAAAGACGGAATTCAAGTGGCCAAGGAAGTAAGAGCAATTTCTCCTACTGTTCCAATTATCATGCTTACTGCAAGAGGCAGTGAATCAGATCAAGTACTCGGTTTAGGTATCGGAGCCGACGAGTATGTCACTAAGCCTTTTAGTCCAATTGCTTTAATTGCTAGAATTAAGGCTCTTCATCGTCGAGTAATGATGGAGGAAAAGCCTGCACTTCCGCAAGAAAAGAAGCAAGACTATGATATTGAAACTGAGCACTTAAAGATTTCAAAGAGTAGACGTGAAGTCTTATTTGACGCTCAGCCTGTGACCGATTTAACACCTAAAGAATTTGACTTGCTTTATACGATGGCACAAAAGCCTAAGCAAGTCTTTTCGCGTGATCAGCTTTTGGAATTGGTGTGGGGCTATGAATATTACGGTGAGGAAAGAACCGTAGATGCCCACATTAAGAAGTTGCGTCAAAAGCTCGAAAAGGTTGGAGCTAAAGTGATCCGAACTGTTTGGGGCGTCGGTTATAAATTTGATGATTCACAGGCAAAATAATGAAATTAATTTATCAAAACATGCTAGGTTTCTTACTGATAATCATAACGACTATTTCGATTATTGGTTATTCCGAAATTGGTTATGCGCGTAATCAAGCGTATATGCAAAATTATCAGCGAATGGAAGGCTATGCAGAATCGCTAGGTGATTTGGCTGAAGCTGATGGAAAAAATGGCACGGCACTGCTTAATAATAATTTCTTAAATCAATTAGAGTTTGTGTTGCATGGTGAAGATGTTCATTTGCGTATTTTTAATGATAAAAACGAGCAAATCTATCCTAAGGTTAATGCCAAAGTTCAACTGTCCAAGAACGTTTTTGCTACGTTAAAGACAGGCCAAGAAATTCGTATTCAAAATAATCATAATGAACAATCACCTATTAGGTCCACTAAGGATGCATATACTGGTGTGCTTGTTCCTTGGATGAATGGTAAAAACTTAGTAGGTGTAGCTTGGATTAGTTCACGAGTTACTCATGTTGAACGACCAATTTACATGGCTAAACGTAATTTGCTGAGAGCATTATTAATGACCGTGGCAGTTGGTTTGATCTTAAGTTTTATTATTTCATATTATTCAACCAAACGAATCAAGCGGCTCTCTCGGGCAACACAAAAGGTTGCTTCTGGTAACTTTAATGTGCAGATTCAACATAAAGATAGCGATGAAATTGACCAGTTAGCAGAGAACTTCAATAAGATGGTTCAAGCTTTAAAACGGTCCAATGAGGAAGTTAAGGCGCAAGAAAAACGGCGAGATCAATTTATGGCAGATGCGGCTCATGAAATGAGAACGCCGCTAACTACGATTAACGGCATTTTAGAAGGCTTGCAATATGATGCGATTCCAGAAGAATCTAAACCAAAATCGATTGCTTTGATGCAGAGAGAAACTAAGCGTTTAATTCGTCTGGTTAATGAAAATCTGGATTACGAAAAGATTCGCAATAATCAAATCAATTTGATTAAGACCAACTTCAATGCCACACCAATTTTGCAAGATCTGAAATCTCAGCTTAGTCAAAATGCTGAAAAGGCCAATGATGAGCTGGAAGTAATAGCTCCTGATGATTTGCCAATCTATGCTGATCGTGATCGTTTCACTCAAGTAATGGTCAACTTGGTTCAAAATGCCATTCAGTTTACCCATGATGGCAAGATCGAAATTAAAGGAGAACGCATGGTACATGCGACTGTGCTGTCAGTTAAAGATAATGGTATTGGAATGAGCAAAGATCAAATTAAGTATATCTTTGAACGTTTCTTCAAGGCTGATCCGTCTAGAGCACGAATGGGCACGGGAGAATCCGGTCTAGGTTTAGCGATAGTATCATCTTTAATTAAGCAACATGGTGGTAAAGTAACTGTTGAATCAGAGCCTGGCAAAGGTTCGACATTTACCGTAGTTTTTTATGATAAAGGCTTTGAACAATTTGTTGAAAAATAAAAAATAGTCTGGAAATATTTTTCCAGGCTATTTTTATTGGTCATCTTCACTGCTACTGCTTGTAGCGGAATTTTTACTGCTGTTGTTTTTTATCACTTCAGAGACTTGATCAATTTCCTCTTGGCGCCCTTTTAGTTCTGGTGCATCAGTTTTATAGAGGCTAGTAGTTGAACCGTGGTGTCTGCTATAGAGGGAAGTAGAATGGCCTGCAAGTTGCTGTCTAATATTGATCATTCTTTGATAGTTCTCAGAATAATTAAATTGATCTGGATCTACTGGGATAAAGCCCTTAGGCGTGTAGAAGCGCAACAGGTTGTGATTGTTTAATAGATCTGAGTAGCGCAAGGAGTTTTTACCTTTTTTGGCTAGTTCCGCAATTTCTTTCTTTTCTTGAGGGGTAAAGTTGATAATCTGTTTACCATTTTTACGGTCATAGACAGTACCCTTGATTCCTTTGGCACCAACAATGACGTACTTAGAACTAACGATTGTGCCGTTTCTAAAGACTACCCAATTTTGTCTGTGAGGTGAAAGTAAGTCATTTCCGAATTGAACGTAGTCTTTTGTATTAACGCCAAGCAAATGAAGTAGAGTAGGTAAAACGTCAATTTCACCACCGACTTCATGATTGATTTGTCCCTTAAGATTATTAGCATGAATCATGAATGGCACACGTTGCATTTGGACGTTGTTGTAAGTATTCCAAGTATCAGAACTTTCGCCGATAATTGGAGCTAAAGTTTCATTTTCTGAATTACTTAAACCATAGTGGTCACCATAAATTACTACCATGGTATTCTTGTATAAACCAGAAGATTTAAGGTAATTGAAGAATTCATGAATTGCTTCATCAAGGTAGTGAGCCGTTACAAAATAATTATTGATGGTTTGATCCGTAGTATTTGTAGTCTTAAAGTTAGGATCTTGATCTTCTTTATCCAAATTGAACGGAATGTGGTTAGTAACCGTAATAAATTTAGTGTAGAACGGTTGCTGCATCTGCTCTAGGTATTTAATACTTTCGGCAAAGAACAGTTTATCTTTTAAACCATAGCCACTAGCATCTTTAGGCTGTGTAGAGTAATAGTTTTTGTCGAAGAAATAATTGTAGCCCATGTTTTTATAGACATCATTTCTGTTCCAAAAAGTACCTACGTTGCCATGGAAGACGGCTGAAGTGTAACCATCCTGGCGCAAAATTTGAGGTGCGGCCTGGAATGTATTTTCTGAACCCAATGAAGTAAAAAGCGAACCGTCTGAAATACCATATGTGCCAGTTTCAAGCATGTTTTCTGCATCACTGGTACGGCCTAGACCTACTTGATGGTAAAAGTTACTGAAGCTGATGGTATGTTTATTCTTGTATAACGAGTTTAAAAATGGGGTTACTTCTTTACCGTTAACCTTAAGATTGATCAAAAACTGTTGGAAACTTTCAAGGTGAATCACGATTACATTGCGATTTTTCTCAATGCCAAAATATGAAGAAGAAGGAGCGGCATAATTTTGCTTGGTGAAATTCAGAATATTGTTTAAATCTGAAGCATTAGCATTTCTGGTTACCTGACCATTTTGAGCACTTTTAATTCCGTCATAAGCGGTAAAAGTATCGACACCTAAATATTTAACTACGTAGGAACGATCAAAAGTATTACGCAAAAGTCGAGGACGAGACGTTTCGGCTAATAAGATGTTTAAGGTGGTCAGAAGTGCACCAATGGAGGTAATAGCCAAAGACATTGATAAACCGTATGACTTTTGATCAATTTTAATTTTATGAATGATCAAAAGGGTAATGATGATGACTAGATCTATCCAAATAATGATATCGCTGGGATGAAGCAGGGCAACGGTACTTTTACCTAATCCCTGTGATACTTTGCCAGCATTGGTCATTGTTTTGATGGTTAGGAAATCCGTGAATTGCCGGTAGTAAATGATGTTGGCAAATAATAATGCAGTATTGGCAAAATCCATCACCAGCATTGCAATGTATGACACGATTGGTCTTGGAAAATAAAAACCGATACTGATAAGGATGATTGCTGTTCCGATAGGACTGAGCCACATGATAATGTGCTGATAAGGATCAGTTAGTCCTAAATTAAAGTCGAAATAAGCAGCAAAAATGTATTTTACCCAAAAGCAGAAAACTAGCAGTGCTAAAAAGCCAGGTCTAGTTTGGATAAAAGCGATGATTTTCTTTTTCTTCATATAATTAACTCCTTAACAAACATTAATTTTAAAGGTTAAGCTGGGTTAAAACAATGTTTTGCTAATAGTTATCTCTTTTTTAATAATTTAGTTATTAAAAAGTGGGTATAATTTTATAGGAATAACTTGGAAAGAGGCAGAGCATGCTATTTTTTGGCCCAATATATAATTTTCTAGCAAAACAATATGCGACCAGTATCAATCATTTCGCTTTAGTTAAGTTGACTTTAATGGCATTAGATAAAACAGTTTTTTATTTTTTGATTTTTGCTGTTTTACGCTTAATCTGGCTTCTTTTTATTCGCAGAAGACGTTCACTTAAATCAGAAGCTAGTGTTTGGATATTTGCATTTTATATGATTCTGGTTTTGATGTTAACGACTTTCCGAGATACGTATTTCCCTTGGCAGCTCGTTTTTAATTTCAACAGGCCACTTAGCGATGTTAATTTAGTCTTTATGAAAGAAACCTGGAAATTAGTGTATGCTCCTAGCAGGCTGGACTTCTTTTATAATTCATTCGGCAATATTCTTTGCCTTGTACCATTTGGTATCCTGTTTCCAATTGTATTTTCCAAGAAGCAGTCGTTTGTTAAGACTGTGTTAACAGGGATGCTCTTTTCAATTAGTATTGAAACTTTGCAGTTTTTATTGGAAACCGGCGTAAGCGATATTGATGATGTCTTCTTTAATACCTGCGGTGCCATTTTAGGCTATTTAATTTATCGTTTGTTTCGAAAAAAATGAATGCGCTTGTACTTTGAGACTGGTATTCATTAAATAAGATTGTTAAAATAGGGTTGTAAAATTTTTTTATAGTTAGGAAGCAGATTTATGAGTTTAATTAAATTTGATAGTAGTAAATTAACTCCATTTGTTCACGAAAATGAATTAAGTGAAATGCAAGCAATGGTAAACGCTGCTAACACTGAACTCCGTGAAGGTACTGGTGCTGGTAACGATTTCCGTGGTTGGCTTAATTTGCCAGTAGATTACGACAAGGATGAATTCACTCGTATCAAGAAGGCTGCCAAGAAGATTCAAAACGATTCAGATGTTTTAATTTGTATCGGTATTGGTGGTTCATACCTTGGTGCACAAGCTGCAATTGAATTCTTGAACAGCAACTTCTACGGCAAGGTTGACAGTGATATGCCAACTGTTGTCTTCTGTGGTAACTCACTTTCAGGTTCATACCTTTACGACTTAATCGAATGGTTAGGCGACAAGGACTTCAGCGTTAACGTAATTTCTAAGTCAGGTACTACTACTGAACCATCAGTAGCATTCAGAATCTTCAAAGACAAGTTAATCAAGAAGTACGGTAAAGAAGAAGCTGCCAAGAGAATTTACGCAACTACTGACCGTCAAAAGGGTGCTTTGAAGACTGAAGCTGACGCAGAAGGTTACGAAGAATTCGTAGTTCCAGATGACGTTGGTGGTCGTTACAGTGTTCTTTCAGCTGTTGGTTTACTTCCAATCGCTGCTTCAGGTGCTGACATTGACGAATTAATGAAGGGTGCTGCAGACGCTCGTGCTGACTACACTGACACTGATTTGTCAAAGAACTCACCATACCAATACGCAGCACTTCGTAACATCCTTTACCGTAAGGGTTACACTACTGAAATTGTTGAAAACTATGAACCAAGCCTTAGAATGTTTGGTGAATGGTGCAAGCAATTAATGGGTGAATCAGAAGGTAAGGACCAAAAGGGTATTTACCCATCAAGTGCTAACTTCACTACTGACCTTCACTCACTTGGCCAATACATCCAAGAAGGTTTACGTAACTTGTTCGAAACTGTTATCCGTGTTGAAAACCCACGCCACGACGTTAAGATCCCAGGCGATGAAAAGAACCTTGACCAACTTAACTTCTTGGAAGGCAAGAGCTTGAACTACGTAAACGACCGTGCTTACGAAGGTGTTGTTTTGGCTCACACTGACGGTGGTGTTCCAGTTATGACTGTTAACATTCCAGACCAATCAGCACATACTTTAGGTTACATGATTTACTTCTTCGAATTAGCTATTGCTATTTCAGGTTACTTGAACGGTATCAACCCATTCAACCAACCAGGTGTTGAAGCTTACAAGCGTAACATGTTTGGTCTTCTTAACAAGCCAGGTTACGAAAACTTACACGACGATTTAGCTAAGCGTCTTTAATAATTAGCTTTACTCAGCATATTTGATAGTATGCGTTTTAATATAATTGGTTTTACCAATTAAAGAAAGAGTAGAAACCCGATTAGTTTCTACTCTTTTTGTTTGATTATTTATGAAGGAAGAGATTATGAAGAAGAGCACAAAAAATATTTTGGCTGTTTTATCCGCGGCTTTTATGTCTTTTGTAGGAATTTTGACGGAAACAAGTTTAAACGTTACATTTCCGACCATGATGAAAGAATTCAAAGTGTCGCTTGATACTATTCAGTGGACGACAACAGGCTATTTATTGATGATCGCCATTATTATGATTTGTTCATCCTATTTAAATGACCGTTTTACTGCTAGACAGTTATTTATCATTGCCTGTGTTGGCTTTATGGTAGGTAGCGTTATTAGTGCGATTGCACCTAACTTTCCAATTTTGCTTTTGGGCAGACTGATTTCCGCATTAGGTGCTGGCTTAAGTACGCCACTAATGTTCAACTTGATAACGGAGATTATGCCACGATCTAAGTGGGGCGTTTATATGGGAATCGCTGGTTTAGTTGTCGCAATGGCACCAACCTTAGGGCCTGCCTTTGGTGGTATTACTACCTTCTATTTAAAATGGCGTTGGATCTTTGTTTTCGTTACTATTTTTGCTCTGATTGTATTTGTTGCTGGAACACTAGTAATAGGGAAATATCATGATCAAGTTAAGAGTAATTTTGATTATCTCTCATTTATTACATTAGCTGCAGCATTCATCACCTTAACATTGGGCGTTAACCAAATTAGCTATGGCATGGCTAATCCACTATTATGGATTTTGTTAGTAGTTACCGCCTTATTAGTATGGGCTTTTGTAAAATTATCACAAAAATCATCCAAAAAATTATTGGATTTAGCAGTATTTAAACAAAAAGCCTTTGTTTTTGGGGCACTAGCATACTTTCTTTTGCAATTTAACAATATTGGTATCAGTTTCGTTTTGCCTAACTATATCCAAATTGTAGGTAAACAAAGTTCACTGGTTGGTGGCTTGGTATTACTTCCAGGAAGTATTATTGCTGGTTTACTTAATCCATATTTTGGTAGCTTATATGATAAACGTGGTGCTAAATTACCATTGTATCTAGGTGGCTTTTTTATGGCTCTTAGTTGTTTATTATTTGCTATTTTTGGTTTGAACCTAAGTGCAATGATGATCATAATTTTCTATGGCATTATGATGATGGGTCACAGAATGTCTTTCAGTAATACTATGGCAGAAGCTTTAAAGGTAGAAACAGGTAAGTTGCGTGCTGACGCCACAGCTGTTTGTCAAACTAGTCAACAGCTTGCCGGTTCAGTTGGTACGACCATCCTTGCTTCAATTATGTCAGTTTGGCAAAAACAAGGTCATGGTTCTTATACAATGGCTACAGCTCAAGGTAGTCAAGCAGCCTTTTGCTTTACTTTGCTGATGAGTTTGATCATTATGTTTAGTTATTGGAAAATGTTTAGAGCAGAAAAAGCTAAATAAATTGGGCTAGATAAAGAAAATAAGTTATAATAATAGACGAATGATGAAATTTAGTGAGAGATAAAAAGACGGCTGACACACAGTCGTCTTTTTTCTATGCTTTGGAATTTTCTGTGAGGAAACTACGGATAATTTTTTCGCGCATGGCCAGGAAGATAGTGTTATGACCAGTGGGATGCACGCGGTTAGTTAGCAAAATCAAACCTGTTTGTTTTAGTCGATCGAGAATGATCAAAGTACCGGTAAAACCAGTATGTAAAATGATGGGGTAATTTTGTTTAGGATCAAAGCGTAGGTCCCAGCCCCATGAACGTGACTTAACACCTCTAGGTGTTTTGTCATCGAATAATTGGCTGACAGTATCTTGGCTAAAAGGAAGAACATCTCGCTTAAGACCTAAGTATCCTTGACTAAAGGTGACTAGATCACGCATGTTGGAGAAAAGTCCAGCGGAGCCGCAATCACTGCCTAGTTGCCTTGCTTTTGGATCATGAGGGATGCCTTGCAACACCGTACCATCAACAATGGCAGTAGGTACGCAATCTTCTTTTTTTGGAGAAAAAGTCGTGTTAACAAGTGGCATTTGATCTAATACCTCTTGAGTAGCCACTTCTTGCACTGGTTTGCCATAAATGCTTTTGATTACCAAGCCGAGTAGAATGAAGTTAGTGTCAGCATAGCGCATCTTGTGTTCAAATTCATCGGTAACAGGCAAATTAATCAATGCTTTTAATAGTTCATCATGATTTAACTCATCGCGATGAGGAATCCAGCCGCGAATACCGCTGGTGTGAGTTAATAGATGGTAAAGTCGAATTTGTGGATCTTTGAATTCAGGAATGAATTGTTGCAAGGGCTCAGTGAAATTGAGTTTGCCTTGATCATAAAGCTTAAGCAGTACATTTTCTGTGGCTAACACCTTAGTTAGACTAGCAAGATCATATTCTGCGAAGGGGCTAAGTTGTGTAACCTCAGGATAAATGCTAGCAAAGCCCGTTGTCGAGGTGAATATTTGCTTTTTATTAATAAAGGTATAATTAACTCCAGGAACAACGCGATCAAACACCATTGACTCGATAAAATGTTGCGTTTTATTGTAATTGATCATTTGTATTTTTCACCGTCCATTACCACTAATTATAGACAAAATGACTTGACAAGCCTAGCAGAAAAAAGCATAATTATGAGTGTTGATTCGCCCGTTGGTCAAATGGTTAAGACGCCACCCTCTCAAGGTGGAGTTATGAGTTCAATTCTCGTACGGGTGATTTACTGGGATATAGCCAAATTGGTAAGGCACAGGATTCTGGTTCCTGGATGTTTGGGTTCGAGCCCCAATATCCCAATAAGGATGAATGAATAATCAAAGGCTGGATCGATTTGATCCAGCTTTTTTGATACAAAAAAACGATCCATAAACATTATGGATCGTTTAGTTTTACATACCAGCTTTGATAATTTTCTTTTCAGCCATGGTCTTACGTAAGGCAAGCATAGCAGTATAAGTGGAAAGAATGTAAACTTTCTTAGTTGGTAATTTCTTAATTTCTTCAATCAAGCTGTCATCGTCAGGATTGATGTTCATTGCACCAGGATCAAATCCAGCAATTTCAAGTCTAAAGCCCATGTCGTGCCAACGTTGACCACCAACAAGTACTTTCTTGATCTTGCTACAATCTAATCCTTCGAAATCAGCATCCCAAATCCAAGAAGTATCAATACCATCCGCATGGTTGGCATTAAGTAAAGCGACTAATGAGTAGTCATCTTTTTCGGTATTAAGCATATGCAAAACTTCATCAAGACCAACAGGGTTTTTAACTAAGATCAAGTCGATGTCTTTACCACCATAGTGGATTAATTCTTGACGACCGAAGATACGCTTGTTTTCTGCAAAGGCTTGTGCAACCTCAGCTTCAGTCAAACCAAAGTGACGAGCAACTGAGTAAGCAGCTAAAGCATTGTAGATGTTGTAAGTACCACCGATGTTGATTGAGTAGTCTTTGTTGCCCATTTGGAACTTTAGGCTGTTAGGCGTTTGCTCAATAATCTTGTTAACTGTAAAGGTTAAATCAGGACGATGGTAGCCACAGTTAGGGCAGAAGAAATCGCCTAAGTTAGCGTAAATTCTTTCATGGTAGTGCAAGATGTGATCGCATTTAGGACAAAGCACACCATCTGTGTTAACAGCTGCCTTAAAGTCATTTTCTGGCTTGTCACCAGGCAACTTGAAACCATAGAAAATCTTTTTGTTAGGCAACTTAACTGATGAAAAGATGCTGGCATCACCGTTAGCAATAATTGTTGCATCTGGTGCTAACTTAATCCCATTTACGATCTTTTCATAAGTAGTATAAATTTCACCATAACGGTCCATTTGATCACGGAAAATATTGGTCAAAACAAAGACACTAGGGTGAAGCAGCTTGGTTACCATCTTAACGTTTGCTTCGTCTACTTCAAGCACAGCAATCTTGCGCTTAACGCGTTTGTGCTTATGTGCTAAAAATGCTGTGACGATTCCTTGTTGCATGTTGGAACCAGATGGGTTGGTTAAAACATCACCATATTTTTTCTTCAAGGCTTCAACGATCAAAGCTGTGGTCATGGTCTTGCCATTAGTACCAGTAACAATGACGGTTTCATAGCCTTTAGCTAAAGAATTCAGCACGTTTGGATCGATTTTCATCGCTAATTTTCCAGGAAAACTAGTGCCGCCTTTCATGACGTTATGCAAAAACCAGTAACTAGATTTTCCGGCGACTTTAGCGACTCCTGATTTAAAACTCATGTACATCCCTCACTTTAAAACTATGTTTTAGTTTAGCATAGAAAACGAGTTTTACCATCTATTTGACTGCACAAATTTTATTTTTCCACTATACTATTAAAGCAAAGACTTTTTTTGAGCAAAGGGGAGGACAGAAGTGGCGCAATTATTTTTTCGTTATGGTGCAATGAGCAGTGGCAAGACGATTGAAATATTAAAGGTAGCGCACAATTATGAAGCACAAGGACGTAGGATTGCTTTAATGACTAGCGGCCTGGATAATCGTAGCGGCGTTGGTACGGTTGCTTCAAGAATTGGCCTTCATCGAAAAGCAATTCCAATTACCAGTGAAATGAATTTGTTCGAATATATCAAAAAAATGAACGATCATGACTTAGCTGATGGTGATGGAAAACTAGCTTGCGTTTTAATTGATGAAGCTCAGTTTTTAAAGAGACATCATGTCTTAGAATGCGCTAAAATTGTTGATGATTTCAATATACCTGTGATGACTTTTGGTCTTAAGAATGATTTCCAAAATCATTTGTTCGAAGGCAGCGAGAATTTATTGATTTTTGCTGATAAAATAGAGGAAATGAAGACTATTTGTCATTATTGCGGGCATAAGGCAACAATGAATTTGAGAGTAAATAATGGCAAACCTGTATATGAAGGTGAACAAGTACAAATCGGTGGTGACGAGAGTTACTATCCTGTTTGTCGTTATCACTATTTTCACCCAGGTAGCAAGAGATAGAGAGGAAAATTAGTTTATGGATAACGTTATGGCTCAATTAGAGGGTTTAGTAGCCCACTATGAAGAACTGCAAGAAATGATGGCCGATCCTGAAGTTATTAACGATACTAAGCGTTACATGGAAATTTCCAAGGAAGAAGCCGACTTGCGTGAAGTTGTACAAAAATACAAGAAGTATAAGCAAGATAAAAAGGAATTAGAAGACAACAAGAAGATCATCGCTAATGAATCTGATGAAGATTTGATCGAAATGGCTAAAGAAGAAAATTCAGAAATCGAAAAAGAAATTCCTGAATTGGAAGATCAAATCAAGATTTTGATGCTGCCTAAAGATCCTAATGATGATAAGGATATTATCATGGAAATTCGTGGTGCAGCCGGTGGTGACGAAGCTTCATTGTTTGCAGGCGATCTTCTTAGAATGTATGAAAAATACGCTGAAAGACAAGGCTGGAAGGTTTCATTGATTGATTCTGAACCAACTGAAGTTGGTGGTTATAAGCGTGTAGCTATTATGATCACTGGTGACAAAGTTTACTCAAAATTAAAGTATGAAAATGGTGCACACCGTGTTCAACGTATCCCAGTAACCGAATCACAAGGTCGTGTTCATACTTCAACTGCTACTGTTGCTGTTATGCCTGAATACGAGCAAGTAGATATTGATATCGATCCAAAGGATATTCGTGTCGATGTTTACCGTTCAAGTGGTGCCGGTGGTCAGCACATTAACAAGACTTCAAGTGCCGTTCGTATGACTCACCTTCCAACTGGTATCGTAGTTGCCATGCAGGATCAACGTAGTCAGCAACAAAACCGTGAAAAAGCTATGCAAATTTTGAAATCACGTGTTTATGACTACTACGAAAGTCAAAACCAAGCTAAATATGATGCAAAACGTAAGAATGCTGTAGGTACTGGTGACCGTTCAGAAAGAATTAGAACCTACAACTACCCACAAAACAGAGTTACCGACCACCGTATTGGTTTGACTATTAATAAGCTTGACCGTGTAATGAACGGTGAACTTGACGAAATTATCGATGCATTGATTCTTTACAATCAAACTAAGCAATTGGAGGAGTTGGCTGATAAAAATGCCTAAGTTGACTTTAAAGCAAATCAGAATTAAGGCAGGAGAGGCTGCCGAAGATGTTCGACCAGAGGATATTGATTTTGTTTTGGCTGAGCGTCTTAATTTGACTCCTAGCGAGTTTGAATTAAAGCAAGACATGGTTTTGTCAGAAGATCAAGTCAAGCAAGCCAATAAAGACATTAAGAAGCTGGCTAGAGGCGTTTCACCACAATACATTTTGGGTTACGCTTGGTTTTTAGGCTACAAAATCATGGTGCAGCGCGGCGTATTGATTCCTCGTTTTGAAACCGAAGAGTTGGTTGAATGGGCATTAAAGTCACTTAAAAGTGGTGATAAGGTGCTTGATTTAGGTACCGGCTCTGGTTGCATTACCGTTGCTCTTGCTAAAGAAGCAGAAAAGAAGGGAATCAAGGATCTGACCCTTTATGCTAGTGATATTACTGATAGTGCTTTAAGAACAAGTGAAGAAAACTTTTTAAACTATGATCTTGACGTCACTACCCGTAAAGCTAATGTATTAATTGGTCTTGAAAAGTTCGACAAAATCATTTCTAATCCACCATATATCAAGACAAATGAGAAGAAAGACATGGATAAGAATGTCTTGCAAAATGAGCCTAAAGAAGCTCTGTTTGCTGGTAAAGATGGATTAGACTTTTACAAGAAGTTTGCCAAACAAGTTCGTGACCACTTAAATAGTCACGGTGAATTTTTCTTAGAATTTGGCTTTAATGAAGAAGAACAATTGAAAGAATTATTTGCCAAAGAATTGCCTGATTTTGAGATTGAATTTAGAAAAGATATGGCCGGCAAGCCACGCATGGTTCATGGAAGGTGGCAAAAATAGAAATGGAAACAAAGATTTTTAAAAAGGATCAACTTGATGAAGCCGTTAAGCTATTGGCCAAGGGTGAATTAGTTGCTTTCCCTACAGAAACTGTTTATGGCTTAGGTGCGATTGCAACCAATGAAAAATCAGTTAAAGGTGTTTATGCAGCTAAGGGTCGTCCTAGCGATAATCCTTTGATTGTAACGATTTCTGATGAAAAGATGATGGAACGCTACGCTAAAGAGGTTCCAGAACGGGCTAAAACGCTAATTAAGCACTTCTGGCCAGGTCCTTTGACTCTTCTTTTGTTTGTAAAACCAGGTACACTTCCTGATGCTGTAACCGGCGGTCTTAAGACCGTTGCTTTTCGTTGCCCAGACGATCAATTGACTCACGATTTGATTGCTAAATTGGGTTACCCAATTGTAGGACCTTCTGCTAACACGTCAACTAAGCCAAGTCCTACTACGGCTGAACACGTATATCATGATTTAAAGGGTAAAATTGCCGGTATTATCGATGGCGGTCCCACTCGTGTTGGACTTGAATCAACGATTATCGATTTGTCTGTTAAAACACCAATCGTGCTTCGTCCTGGTGAAATTACGCCAGAAGAATTGAGCAAAGTTTTAGGCGAAAAAGTTTTAATCAACACAGGCAAGGTTTCAGATAAAGATGTGCCGAAAGCACCAGGCATGAAGTATCGTCACTATGCTCCAAGTGAACCTGTAATCGTAGTTGATAATCCAGCTGATTTTGCCAAAATTGATTTTAACGAAAAAACTGGTGTAGCTGCTTTAGGTTCAATTTTAGCTAAAATCGATTTAAGCGATGACAATAAATTTGATTTAGGTGAAAACTTAGTTGACGCTGATCATAATTTATTTGGTGCATTGCGCTATTTCGATGACAAAGACAACATTGAAACCATTTATGTACAAGGCTTCAATGAAGGTGAAGAAAGTTTAGCTTACATGAACCGTCTTAACAAAGCAGCGGGCGGACATCATTTGAATAAATAAAAAATAAAACGCAAAGGGCTTTAAACCCTTTGCGTTTTTGATTAAAATGTTTAGTGAGTTATGTTATTTGTTAATAGGAGGTATATATGGGAAAGTTCGTAGTTTTGGATCACCCATTGATTCAACACAAATTGACAATTATTCGTCGCAAGGATACGGGTTCAAACGAATTCCGTAGAATTGTTGGTGAAATTGGTGGTCTGATGACCTATGAAATCACTAGAGACTTGCCACTTGAAGATGTCGAAATTGAGACACCAATGGGTAAGACAGTTCAAAAAGAAATCGCCGGTAAGAAATTGACAATCGTGCCAATTTTACGTGCCGGTATGGGGATGCTTAACGGTGTTCTTGAGATGGTTCCATCAGCTAAAATTGCGGTTATCGGTATGTACCGTGATGAAAAGACTTTGAAACCACATGAATACTTCTTCAAGGCTCCAAAGGACATCGCTGAACGTGAATGTTTAGTTGTTGATCCAATGCTTGCAACTGGTGGATCTGCTAATGACGCTATTGCTGCATTAAAGAAGCGTGGCGTTAAAGAAATTAAGTTAGCAGTTTTAGTAGCAGCTCCAGAAGGTATCAAGGCTGTTCAGAAGGAAAACCCTGACGTTGATATCTATGCTGCAGCAGAAGACGAGAAGTTAATGGATAACGGTTATATCTTCCCAGGTTTGGGAGATGCCGGTGACAGACTCTTCGGTACTAAGTAAACTTCCTTTTTCTGAAAAATATTTTCTCTAATGCGCTTTCATGTTACACAAAGAAGATATTTGGTGTTAAGATGATTTACGTGTTCGAGTTTTATTCAACACGAGAAGGGAGGTCACGAAGTAATGGAGAAATCATTTGTTTTTAAATTCATGGGCTTGAATTTTGATCTTACTGGGATCATTGGTTCAACGCTAATGGCTTTGACAGTTTTCTTTATCTGCTTTTGGCTTGCACGAAAAGTCGAACTAAAGCCAAATAAAAGACAAAATGTACTTGAGTATTTGCTTGAATTTACTAACGGTATTGTAAAAGATAACGTCAGCGACGTAGATGCTCAAAACCACTTGTCTTTATATGCTTTTGTATTGTTCCTTTTCATCTGGTTCATGAACCAATTGGGTATGTTCCTAGAAGTCAAAGTTGATGATTGGGTGTTTGTAAAATCACCAACTGCCGATCCAGTAGCGACAATGTCGTTTGCAATGATGACCTTGCTTCTATCGTTCACATTCGGCGTACAAAGATTTGGTGTTGGCGGATATTTAAAGAATTATACGCAACCAGTTGGTTTTATGCTTCCAATTAATTTAATTGAAGAGTTCACCAACTTCTTAACCTTATCATTGCGTCTTTATGGGAATATATATGCTGGTGAAGTTTTGCTAACTTTAATTGGTAATGATCTAGCACATGCTGGCGGACCATTTACGTTGATTCTAGCAGCTCCATTAGCCATGATTTGGCAAGGTTTCTCTGTCTTCATTGGCTCTATCCAGGCATATGTTTTCGTAACTCTGTCAATGGTTTACATTGGTAAAAAAGTTACTACAGAATAATTTTTCGGAGGTATAAATTTATGGCAGAAGCTTTTAAATATCTCGCTGCTTCTATCGCAGCTGGTTTAGCAGCATTGGCTGCATCACTTGGTAACGGTAAAGTTATTTCAAAGACTCTTGAAGGTATGGCTCGCCAACCTGAAAGTGCAGGTAATTTAAGAGCAACAATGTTCATTGGTGTTGGTTTGATCGAAGCCGTTCCTATTTTGTCTATTGTTGTTGCCTTCTTAATTCTTTTCCTTTAATAAGGTTTTTCTGTTTGAAGGATTTAAGTTTAAAGAGAGAAGGGCAGTAAATGACTATTCAAACATTATTTGCAGCCTCACATCATATTTACCTAGGTAATGCTATTTGGTATTTAATTTGTTTTGCCATCTTGCTGTTATTGGTCAAGCATTACGCTTGGGGTCCAGTATCAGATATGATGGAAAAGCGGCGGCAAAAAGTTATTAATGACTTGGATTCAGCTGCAAGTGATCGTAAAAAGGCTGAAACGCTTGCTAATGAGCGTGAAGCTGCCTTGAAGAACTCAAGACAAGAAGCAACACAGATTCTCTCTGACGCTAAAACTAATGCGCAAAACACAGGCAAGGAAATCGTAGCTAGTGCAAACGAAGACGCTGCAGCAATTCGTAAGAAAGCAAATGAAGAAGCTGCTAAGGCTAAATCAGATGCTTTAAATGCCGCACGTGATCAAGTAGCTGATATTTCTGTAGCAATTGCCGAAAAAGTTATTGCTAAGAATTTATCTGCTGAAGACCAAAAAGATTTAGTCGACCAATTTATTAAGGGGTTGGATGATTAATGGCTTTAAGTAGAGAAGAAATAGCTGCACGGTACGGTACTGCTTTGTTCGGTTATGCGCAAGATAATAAAGTACTGGATACTGTTTACGATGAAATGATGGAATTGAAAAAGGCAGCAGTTGCCAATCCTAAATTCATCAGTGTCCTTAGCGATCCTATTTTAAGTAGTAAAGATAAAAAGTCTCTTTTAACTGCAGTTGAAAAAGATTTTTCAGATGAAGTACAAGGCTTTTTGAATTTGTTACTTGAATATAACCGCTTTGCTGATTTAATCGATATTATCGATGAATTTGCTTTACTTTATGACGATGAAAAGAAGATCGCAGCTGGTACTGCAACTACTGCAGTTAAACTGGATGATGATCAACTTAAGCGTTTAGGTGATAGTTATGCTAAAAAGTATGATTTAAACGCTGTGCGTCTTGAGAATAAAGTTGATCCAAGTATATTAGGCGGCGTAGTCCTCCAAGTGAAGGACCGCGTGATTGATGGATCAGTTAAAAATAGACTGAAGAAGATCCGTGCGCAAATAATTGATAAAAATTAAAAGAGGTGAAACCATTGAGCATTAAAGCGGAAGAAATTAGCTCCTTGATCAAGCAACAACTTGAACATTACGATGATAAGCTCGACATTAACGAAGTTGGTGTTGTAACTTACGTTGGTGATGGTATCGCCCGAGCTCACGGACTTAACGATGTATTGGCCGGTGAATTGTTAAAATTTGATAACGGTTCATACGGTATCGCTCAAAACCTTGAATCCAACGATGTTGGTATCATTATTTTGGGTCAATTTGACAACATTCGTGAAGGTGACCGTGTTCAAAGAACTGGTCGAATCATGGAAGTTCCTGTTGGTGACGCCTTAATTGGTAGAGTAGTTAACCCATTAGGTCAACCTGTTGACGGTGAGGGTGAAATCAAAGCTGATAAGACTCGTCCTATCGAAGCTAAAGCTCCAGGTGTTATGGACCGTCAATCAGTTAAGCAACCACTTCAAACTGGTATTAAAGCTATCGATGCCTTAGTTCCAATTGGTCGTGGTCAGCGTGAATTGATTATCGGTGACCGTAAGACTGGTAAGACTAGTTTGGCTATTGATACTATTCTTAACCAAAAGGGACAAGACGTAATTTGTATTTACGTTGCTATTGGTCAAAAGGAATCAACCGTTAGAACTCAAGTAGAAACTTTAAAGCGTTTTGGCGCAATGGATTACACCATTGTTGTTGAAGCGGGCCCAAGTGAACCAGCACCTATGCTTTATATTGCACCATATGCTGGTACTGCTATGGGTGAGGAATTTATGTACAATGGCAAGGACGTATTAATCGTATTTGACGACCTATCCAAACAAGCCGTCGCTTACCGTGAACTTTCCTTGCTTCTCCGTCGTCCGCCTGGTCGTGAAGCCTATCCAGGTGACGTCTTCTACTTACACTCACGTCTTCTTGAACGTAGTGCTAAGTTGAGTGACAAACTTGGTGGTGGGTCATTGACAGCTTTGCCAATTATTCAAACTGAAGCCGGAGACATTTCTGCATATATTCCAACCAACGTAATTTCTATTACTGACGGTCAGATCTTCTTGCAAAGTGACTTGTTCTTTGCCGGTACTCGTCCAGCTATCGATGCTGGTAACTCAGTTTCTCGTGTTGGTGGTAACGCTCAGATTAAGGCAATGAAGAAAGTTGCTGGTACTTTACGTACTGACCTTGCAGCTTACCGTGAACTTGAAAGTTTCGCTCAATTTGGTAGTGATCTTGATCAAGCAACTCAAGCTAAGTTGAACAGAGGTCAAAGAACTGTTGAAGTATTGAAGCAACCACTTCATGATCCGATCCCTGTTGAAAAGCAAGTATTGATTCTTTATGCTTTGACTCACGGTTACCTTGATGCTGTTCCAGTAGAAGACATTGGACGCTTCCAAAATGAATTGTTCGACAACTTTGATAGCAGTCATGCTGATTTGCTTAAGACAATTCGTGAAACTGGTGAATTACCTGATGATAAGAAATTATCAGCAGCCGTTGAGGAATTCAGTGAAAGCTTTACACCAAGTGAAAAATAGGAGGTAGATTATGCCTGCATCTTTACTTGAGTTAAAGAAAAAGATTGCTTCAGTAAAACAAACCGGTAAGATCACAGAAGCCATGCGAATGGTTTCAGCATCAAAATTGAATCAAACTGAAAATCGTGATAAAGGATATACCGTTTATAACGACTATGTTCGTAAAACGATTTCTCGTTTAATCAGTTCCCAAGTCGTAGATAATCTACGTGAAAAGAACATCTCTATCGATAAGAACAATGTTGCGAAGATCGATTATACTGATGTGTTTGGTTTAGGTATTACTGCTGATATGATTCAAACCCGCAAAAAAGTTAAGACTACAGGTTTCTTAGTAATTAGCGGTGATCGTGGTCTTGTAGGTTCTTACAACAGCAATGTCATCAAAAACATGATGAGCATTTTTGAAGATGAACGTGCACAAGGACATGAAGTTAAAGTTTTAGCCGTTGGTTCTGTCGGCGCTCAATTCTTTAAGAAAAACAACGTTAATGTTGTTTACGAAAAAGATGGCGTTTCAGATGTGCCAACCTTTGATGAAGCTTTACCAATTGTTTCAACTGCAATTAAGATGTATTTAAATGGTGTCTATGACCAACTTTACGTATGTTATACTCACCACGTAAACTCATTATCATCTGCTTTTCGTGTTGAAAAGATGTTGCCAATCGTTGATTTGGATATCGGCGTAAAAGAAGCTGAAGCACATAAAGAATTAGAATATGATATCGAACCAGACATTAACAGTGTACTTACAAAGTTGTTGCCACAGTATGCTCGTTCAACAATTTATGGTGCCATTCTAGACGCCAAGACTGCAGAACATGCTAGTTCAATGACAGCTATGCAAAGTGCGACTGATAATGCCAATGATTTGGTATCAAGTTTAACTACAAAATTAAACCGTGCTAGACAGGCACAAATTACTACTGAAATTACCGAAATTATCAGTGGTGCAAATGCCTTAGAGTAAACTTAGAGTAATAAAGAAAAGGAGGTAGATGTTTTGAGTGAAGGTGAAATCGTTCAAGTAATCGGCCCAGTTGTCGATGTTAAATTCCCAATCGATAAGAATTTACCTGATATTAACAATGCCTTGCGCGTAATCAAATCAGAGGATGAAAGCATCGTCCTTGAAGTTACGCTTGAACTCGGTGATGGTGTCTTAAGAACGATCGCCATGGAATCTACCGATGGTCTTCGCCGTGGTATGAAGGTTGAAGATACTGGTGCTCCAATTTCAGTTCCAGTTGGGGAAGATACTTTAGGTCGTGTGTTCAACGTTTTGGGTCAACCAATTGATGGTGGTCCAGAATTTTCAAAAGATCACCCTCGTGAAGGTATCCACAAAGAAGCACCTAAATATGAAGATTTAACTACCAGTAGAGAAATCCTTGAAACTGGTATTAAAGTTATCGACTTACTTGAACCATATGTACGTGGTGGTAAAGTTGGTTTGTTCGGTGGTGCCGGTGTTGGTAAAACAACTATCATTCAGGAATTAATTCACAACATCGCTCAAGAACACGGTGGTATTTCCGTATTTACTGGTGTTGGTGAAAGAACACGTGAAGGTAATGATCTTTACTTCGAAATGAAAGCTTCAGGCGTTTTAAGTAAAACTGCCATGGTATTTGGTCAGATGAACGAGCCGCCTGGTGCCAGAATGCGTGTTGCATTAACTGGTTTGACTCTTGCTGAATACTTCAGAGATGTTGAAGGTCAAGACGTATTGCTCTTTATCGACAATATCTTTAGATTCACTCAGGCTGGTTCAGAAGTTTCCGCTTTGCTTGGTCGTATGCCAAGTGCCGTTGGTTACCAGCCAACTTTGGCAACAGAAATGGGTCAATTGCAGGAAAGAATTACTTCAACGAAGAAGGGTTCAATTACTTCAATTCAAGCCGTTTATGTTCCTGCCGATGACTATACTGACCCAGCTCCATCAACTACATTCGCACACTTGGACGCTACTACTAACTTGGAACGTAGCTTGGTAGAACAAGGTATTTACCCAGCCGTTGACCCACTTGAATCATCTTCAAGTGCCCTTGACCCAGAAGTTGTTGGTCAAGAACACTACGAAGTTGCTACTCGTGTTCAACATATTTTGCAACGTTACCACGAATTGCAAGATATTATTTCTGTTTTGGGTATGGATGAATTGTCTGATGAAGAAAAATTGATCGTTGCACGTGCACGTAAAGTTCAATTCTTCTTGTCACAAAACTTCTTCGTTGCTGAACAATTTACTGGTGTACCTGGTTCATATGTTCCAATTAAGGAGACCATTAAAGGCTTTAAACTTATTTTGGATGGTCACCTTGATGATCTACCAGAAGATGCCTTCCGTGGTGTTGGCCCAATCGAAGATGTTTTGAAGAAAGCACAATCTATGGGTGTAACTCCAAGTGATCCAGAAGCTAAAGCATTGCTAGAAAAGTAGGGTGATGTCAAATGGCAGATCCAGAAAAGCTTTTTAGAGTAAATGTTGTAACTCCTAATGGAATGATTTATTCCCATCGTGGAAGCATCGTTGATGTACGCGCTGTTGATGGTGAACGTTCTATATTGTACAATCACACCCCGCTTTTGACTCCATTAGTTATTAGTGAAGTTAAAGTAAAACGTAGTCAAGAAATGGGTTCAAGAATCGATCACATCGCTATTAGTGGTGGTTATATTGATTTCTCAGAGAACGTAGCTACAATTATTGCGGATAGTGCCGAACGTGCTAGAAACATTGATGTTTCTCGTGCTCAAGCTGCTAAGGAAAGAGCTGAGAAGCGTCTTAAGGAAGCACGTGAGAAGCATGATGAACGTACTGTGGAACGTGCTCAAGTTGCTTTGAGACGAGCAATGAACAGAATCAGTGTTTACAATGATAGAGGTCACTAGATAAAGTGAAAAAGACGAATGCAAATTGCATCCGTCTTTTTTTATTAAAGGGAAAAATTTATGTTTCAATTAGGTGTTCATGCAATTATAAGTATCATCATTTATTTGATTGCCATTGGATTAGCTTTTCAGGCAATGAAGGCTGTTCAATTAGATAAAATTGTGCGTAAGGGTAGAGTTTTTGAAACTCAACTTTTATATTTATTTGGTGCAATTGCGTTAGGCTTTTTAATCGGCAATTTTGTAATTACTTTTATTGATACTTCAATGCAACTTAGTAATTTGTTTTAAAGATTGTGTTAAAACAAGGACAGTAAAGGAAACTCTTAGTTATTTATGGTAAAATGGACGATGAATAATTATGGAGGGTTATCGTGGCACGAGATATAGGAATTGATTTGGGGACAGCTAATGTATTAATTAATGTCTCTGGAAAAGGTATTGTTTTAAACGAACCTTCTGTTGTTGCCGTAAATACTGATACTAACAAGGTAGTTGCGGTTGGCTCAGAGGCATACGAGATGGTAGGTAGAACCCCTGGTAATATCCGCGTAATTCGTCCGCTTAAAAACGGTGTAATTGCAGATTTCGATATTACTGAAGAAATGCTGTCTTACTTTATTGAAAAATTAAATGTTAAAGGCTTCATGTCTAAGCCAAATATTTTGATTTGTGCTCCTACTGGAGTTACTTCAATTGAACAAAAGGCAATTATTCAAGCAGCTGAAAAATCAGGTGGCGGCAAGGTATATCTTGATTTCGAACCTAAGGTTGCAGCTGTTGGAGCTGGTTTAGACATTTTCAAGCCACAAGGAAATATGGTTATTGATATCGGTGGTGGTACTACTGATGTTGCAATTTTATCAATGGGTGAAATTGTAACTTCACAATCACTTCGTTATGCCGGTGATAGAATGAACCAAGCTGTAATTAGCTACATTAAGAATAAGCATAATTTGCTTATTGGTTCTAGAACCGCAGAACAAATTAAGATTGAAATAGGTAGTGCATTTGAACCTGATGAAGATAAACAAGTTACCGTTCGCGGTCGTGATGTGGTTGATGGTTTGCCCAAGCAAACTACAGTTACCGCACCTGAAATTCAAAAGGCATTGGAACCAGGTTTGATGTCAATTATCGCAGCCGCTAAGGAAGTTCTTGAAACTACTCCACCAGAACTTTCAGCAGATATTATTGACCGTGGAATTATGCTCACCGGTGGTGGAGCATTGTTGAAGAATATTGATAAGCTAATTTCATATTACTTACAAGTTCCTGTTTTAACAGCTGATCATCCATTGGAAGCTGTTGCTTTAGGTACAGGTACTTTGCTTAAGAATATTGAAAAGCATCAACGACACTAAGTGAGGAGATTACTTGCGTAAGATTTTGATCGGTTTAGTGCGTATTTATCAGACACTAATTTCACCGCTTTTTCCACCAAGTTGTAGATATTATCCTACATGTTCTAACTATATGATTGATGCTCTGAAAAAACATGGCCCTATTTTAGGGCTAATCATGGGGATTTGTCGTATACTAAGATGTAACCCATTTATTCGTGGTGGGGTGGACCCAGTTCCTGATAATTTTACTATTTTTCGAAATCCACATCCGGAAAGGTATGAAGACGAGATTATCGCTTCTAAGTTTCATCCGGATAGCAAGTAGGAGGATTTATGTCTAAAAAGTTAGAAAATATTGATATTGAAGTTAATGAACTTAAGGGTAAGAATTTGCCAACTTGGGAAGTTATTATTCCTAAGAAAAAGTCCATTGGTTTAATTGAGAAGGTTGAAGGCCGTTACCGCGCTACTACAACTAAGACTAGCAACATTTTATTTGCTAACAGTCTTGAAAGTAGTATCAACGATTTGCTTTCATACTTCACATTACATGAAAAATAAAATTTAAGTAGTGATTATTTAATGGCAAAAGTTGAAAATAAAACGAGTCTGATTGACCGATTGGCCTGGAACATTATTATTCCAGTGGCAATTTTGGCTATAATCAGTTTGTACTGTATTTACGTTGCAGCACTCGGGGATCCATCGCATGTTGGTTCACCTGTTAGAGCTGTGGTAATGCAGGCTCTGTGGTATTTGATCTCGATTGCAATTGTTGTTGTCGTGATGCAATTCGATGCGGAGCAGCTCTTTAAAATAGCGCCGATCTTTTTTGGTTTTGGCATAATTTTACTGATAGCAGTTTTATTCCTGTATAACCGTAGTGTAGCTGCAGATACAGGGGCAAAAAGTTGGTTCAAGTTAGGGCCAATTACTTTCCAGCCATCTGAGTTGATGAAACCGGCGTTTATCTTGATGATGGCACGTGTGGTTAAAGATCACAATGATAAATATGAACATACCATTAAAACAGATTGGCTGTTGCTTGGTAAGATTATTGCTTGGTTAGCACCAGTTGCGATTTTGTTAAAATTGCAAAACGACTTTGGTACTATGTTAGTTTTCATCGCTATTGTTGGTGGTGTGGTATTAGTATCAGGTATATCGTGGAAGATTATTGTTCCACTGTATGGAATCGTAATTATTGGCGCAATCACAGTTATCTTGCTGGTTGTTACACCAGGAGGACAATCTTTCTTAAGTCACTTCTTCCAAGCTTATCAGTTTGAAAGAATTAAATCATGGCTAGATCCGTCCGGTGATACTTCATCCGGTGCTTACCAGTTATGGCAAAGTATGAAGGCCATTGGTTCCGGTCAATTATTTGGTAATGGTTTTGGCAAAGCTAGTGTATATGTTCCAGTTCGTGGATCCGATATGGTTTTCTCAGTTATTGGTGAAAACTTCGGTTTTGTCGGCTGTGTAGCTTTGATTTTGATTTATTTATACTTAATCGTTCAAATGGTTAAAATTTCGTTTGACACTAGAAATGTATTTTACTCATACATCGCTACTGGTGTTATCATGATGATTTTATTCCACGTATTTGAAAACATCGGTATGAATATTGACTTATTACCATTGACTGGTATTCCGTTGCCGTTCGTTTCTCAAGGTGGTTCAGCCTTGTTAGGTAACATGATTGGTATTGGATTGATCTTATCAATGAAATTCCACAATCGTGATTACATGTTTAGTACGGCTGGCGATTTTTAAAAATAATGAAAAGGATTCAAGTAAAAACTTGGATCCTTTTTTGTTGGTTTTAAATTATTTAAGAATGCCTAACTTTTCTTTTAACTGCAAAATTCTTCTAACTGAATCATTAATTTGCTTTTGGCTGATTGTACCTTTTTGTACGGCTTTCTTAATAGCAATGATGCCAGTTTGATAATTCCCACCTAAAAGCATATCATTGCCAGCTTTTAGAGCCAGAACGTCGGCATTAATGTGGTGCTGCTTAGCGTACTGAGTGATTGCTCCCATTTGTAAGTCGTCAGTAATCATTAGACCTTGATAAGCTAAATTCTTACGGAGTAATTTGTGCACGGCTGGGGAGAGGGATGCCGGCATTTTAGCATCAATATTTTTGATCACGATGTGTGAAAACATGATTCCATCCACGCCAGCTTTAATTCCAGCCTTAAAAGGTAAAAGATCTTCCTTTTTATATTCAGACAATGGCTTATTGATTTGGGCAAAACCGGTATGAGTATCACCGGCATCTCCGTATCCTGGAAAGTGTTTAAGACAACTAGCAACTTTTTGACTTTGGATGCTTTTGACAGCAACTGGAATATACTTAGCTGTTGTTTCATAATCTTGTCCTAAGGTTCGATCATAGATAAAACTATTCTTATCTTTGGCAACATCAGCAACAGGGGCAAAATTCATGTTTATACCATTTTGATGCAGAATTTTAGCTACTGTTTGATCTTCTTTTTGGATGCCAGTTAGACCTTGAGTATTATAAATTTCTTGGGGACTAGGATATTTTCGTTGTGAAATACTAGGATTGGTATCAATTCGGGAAACTGTTCCACCTTCTTGGTCGGTGGCAATTAGTAAACCATGATTGCTGTTTTTTTGATAATTGCGCATTTCCGAATCAAATTGAGCCTTAGTCTTATTTTGAAAATCCGGTGCAAATAGAGTAGTACCGCCCAAGTGATATTTTTTAACATCTTGCATCATTTGCTTGGTGTTGCCTGTACTATGAGCAAAATACAATTGTCCTATTTTTTCGTTTAAAGTCATGTGCTTAAGGATCAAATCGATTTTTTTGGTTTTCTTTTTAACAGCCGTAGTTTTAAAATTAGTTGTTCTACTGTCAGCTTTTATCTGATGCTGGCAACCGGTAATTAATAATGCCGTAGTCGCTAAAGCAGTCAAAATTAATAGTTTCTTTTTCATGATATAACCTTCTTGTTTAACTATGATTATTTTAGTTGAAATAACCATAATATTAAATAAAGAATGGTAACAAAAAAGAACCGAACAAACCGGTTCTCTTTGGGTATAAAATATAAATTATTTCTCTAAAGCGTTAGCAATTTCTTTGGTACGGCATACCAAAACATCGCACTTTGAAGTTCTGGTAACGTATTCGGTAACACTACCGATGAGCAAACGTTCAACTGCATTTAGACCAGTTGCACCGACAACGATCAAGTCAATGTTGTGCTTCTTAGGGAAGTCGTGACCAATGATTGTCTTAGGTGAACCGAACTCAATTGAGTAATGAGAATCCTTTACGCCGGCCTTAACAGCACGAGCTTGGTAATCCTTCATTCTCTTTTCAGCATCCTTGGAAACTTGTTCGACCATTGCAGAATCAAAACTTGAAACGTTTTGGAAAGAACGGGTATCGATTACATGTAAAATTTCCAAAGTTGCATTATTACGCTTAGCGATGGCTACAGCTTTACTAAAAGCCAAATCGGCTTCTTTGGAACCATCTACAGATACTTGAATATTTTTATATTGTGAAAGCATTTTCTAAACACCTCTTCCTAATATCTATTCTACCAAAAATTTGGTTATTATTAGGAATATATTACTCTTTATTTCCAGTAATTGATAAACCAAATACCAAGATGGTTAGGGAGGCAAGGAATAGCGTGATTAGGTTAAGATACTTGTTTCCCATAAATAAAATAATAATTCCAATGACACTTTCAATTAATAGCGCAATTGAAGTCCACTTTAAAATATTAGATAAACGAGGGTCGCCACCAACATCAAAAATCAAAAAATGACCATTTCTTCTGTGCCACAGGTACCAAGAGGTAAGCAGTAAAAGAAAAATAAAAATGATCATTACAACTTTTATTACCATAAAAAATATCTCCAGTTACAGAAAAAGACGGTCAATTAAGGCCGTCTCATTTAATATTCTAAAAAATCTGAGTTGACTAAACATAGCATAATGACGCTTGTTGAACCCGCAGTGTTCAAAATTTGAGTTGACGTCGCAGCGAATATGGATCCTGCACTAAGGCAGTATTCCGATTCGGTAGTTATTCGCCAACTCCCACGTCTTATAGTTTGATCGGTCAACTTTATACATTTAAGCTTGTCGATCAACTCAGATCACTTATTATGATAAGGGATCTGGCTATATTTGTCAATAAAATCAGTTTTTAGATAGATCATCAGTTTGCATCTGCTTTAGTTTTTGATAAATGGCTTTGTAACGTTGTTCTACCTTAGAATTTCCTTTTGGCTGGAAGTAATTTGCCTTAGTTAAATTGTCTGGCAAATATTGCTGTGCTACCCAGTCATTTTGATAATCATGAGGATAGAGGTAGTTAATGCCGTGTCCTAATTTTTTAGCACCAGAATAATGTGCATCCTTCAAATTGGCGGGAATAGAGTCAATCTTCTTATTTCGGATATCGCTGAGTGCATTATCAATGGCAGTAATGGCACTGTTGCTCTTAGGCGACAGCGCAAGTTCGATTACAGCATTAGCAAGTGGAATTCTAGCTTCAGGCAAGCCAACCATTTGGGCGGCTTGAATAGCCGTCATTGCTCGCTCGGCAGCGGCAGGATTAGCTAAACCAATATCTTCATATGCAATTACGGTCAGACGACGACAGATAGAAATTAAATCACCAGATTCGATTAATCTAGCCAAATAGTGCAATGCCGCATCAGTATCCGAACCACGGATTGACTTTTGGAAAGCAGAAACTAGATCGTAGTGGCCATCACCAGATGCATCGAAGTTTTGAATCTTCATCTGAATGGAATCGGCCATTTCTTTTTGAGTGATTAAAATAGTAGAATCATCTTTATGCTCATTTTTAAGTTCCTGCTTGGTTGAAAGAACGGCTAGTTCTAAGCTATTTAAAGTAGCTCTCAAATCGCCATTGCCTTTTTCAATTAAAAGCTGGCGAGCATCATCAGTCAGATTAACATTGTATTTGCCCAAGCCATTTTCCTTATCGGCAAGTGCACGATCGATGGCCTTAGAAGCATCTTCGCTTGATAAAGGCTTTAATTCGAAAATTTGGCACCGCGAACGAATGGCAGGAGAAATAGATATATAAGGATTTTCGGTAGTTGCACCGATTAGAATAACTTGTCCTGATTCAAGTAGGGGCAACAGAAAATCCTGTTTGGTTTTATCGAGACGATGAATTTCATCCAGCAATAAAACGACAGTACCGCTCATTTTGCCTTCTTCGGCAACTTGCTGCAGTTGCTTCTTGCCGTCAGTTGCCGCATTAAGCTTTCTAAAAGCATATTTAGTGGAACCGGCAATAGCACTAGCAATACTGGTTTTACCAATACCAGGAGGGCCGTAAAGAATCATAGAAGAAAGCAAACGAGCCTCAACCATTCGACGAATGATTTTCCCAGGGCCAATTAAATGCTGCTGTCCAACAACTTCGTCCAAATTTTTAGGCCGCATACGGTATGCTAATGGTTTCATTACTTATCCCCGTGAAATAAATGATGCCAAAAGCCTTCATGCTTTTTGGCTGGTGCATTAAGTTCAGTCTTAGGCATTTCAGGTGGATAAACTTGGTTAATCTTAATTCGTGGACGGTTAATTGCAGTTTTGGCTACAACTAAAACTGCGGTATCATTTGGTCCTGTTTGAGCAGTTTCATTATTAACTAGAGTAAAAGGAATATCTTTCTTACTGCATTCTGCTTCAACATCGCCCAAGAAGCCATCATCTTTGATATTGCCGTTGATCAAAATAGTGTAACCCTTGAAATCATCGATATGTTTTAAAAAGAGGGCAGTCAATTTAGAATTATTTACTTCCGTATTATCTAAACGAACTAAAACACGTTCACGTAAAGAACCTAAAAAAAGTCTACGTTCATCTGGCTTGGTTTGAGGCGTAATACCTTGAGCAGCTTGTTCAACACGTTTGTTTAAATCTTCAGTCATATGATTCATCCTTTCTATTAGTACCAATTGTAACAAAAAAAGCTTTCCCACAATGGGGAAAGCCTTTCGACAAAATAAAATGTAAAAATTAAAGTAACTTGTTGTAGTATTCAACAACGAGTGATTCATCAATTTCTGGTTCCATTTCGTCACGTTCTGGTAAACGTACAAGAGAACCTTCCATCTTGTTGTCGTCAAATGAAACAAATGATGGACGTGCAGTAACTGCATCTAAGGCATCCTTAACTTGTTGCAAGTTCTTTGACTTTTCCTTCAAACCGATAGTTTGACCAACTGAAACTTCGTATGAAGGGATATCAACGCGCTTGCCGTCAACAGTGATGTGACCATGGTTAACTAATTGTCTAGCTTGTTCTCTAGTAGTAGCTAAACCAAGACGGTAAACAATGTTGTCCAAACGACGTTCAAGCAAGATCATGAAGTTAACACCGTGTTGACCTTCACGAATCTTACCAGCGCGAGCAAACAAAGTTCTAAATTGACGTTCGTTTAAGCCGTACATCCAACGTAACTTTTGCTTTTCGTGCAATTGTTGACCGTATTCTGACAAACGACCACGACTGTTAGGACCGTGTTGACCTGGAGCGTAGTTACGACGAGCGATTTCCTTACCAGTACCTGAAAGAGAAATACCTAATCTTCTTGAACGTTTCCAACTTGGACCTGTATATCTTGACATAAAAATCCTCCATAAAATTTATAATGATAATTTTTGGAGTAAAATATTACGAATAAGTTCAACATTCGTGCATCTTGGATTTACATTTTCGCCCAATGCAGCGCGGGTTACTCGTTCACTAAAGCGTTTCAAGATGTTGACGTTCTTGTCACTTATTGCTGCAAATATTTTACACGACTAGTATTATATAGGCTTCAGAATAATAAATCAAGAAATAGGACAGCTTTTTCACATCTTCAGACCATGTTTTGTTATAATTATAGTAGTTTTGGAGGATAAACGATGTCATCAATTCAAACTATTATTATAATTGCCGTTGTCATCCTTATTATAGTCGTCATTGCACTCATGCTTTGGGTCAACCGCAGGCAACTGCGTGCGATCGAAGTAATTGACGCAGCAGTCAATGAAATTGAAAAAATGCATCTCGAAGAAGACATTACGCGACTAGATAAAATGGATTTGGCCGGTGAAAGTCTAACTACATTAAATACTTGGCGCAAGAGCTACAATGAAACTTCAACTAAAAAATTGCCTCGTGTGCAACAGTTAGTTGAAGAAGCCGCCCAAGAAAACACCACTTATAAGCTCTTCAAAGCTAGAAAAAATATCAAAAAAGCTCAAGAGATAATCAAGCCAACTTTAGAAGACGCTCGCAATACTAAAGCTGTTTTTACAGAGTTACTTGAATCAAACAAAGAAAATCAAATGCAATATGATGCTTTGATTAAGGTTTATCATGAACTTAGAAAGAGTGTTTTGGCTGGTTCGTTTGAATATGGTGCGGCTATTGATCAAATTGAAGATCAACTTGCATCAATGGAAAGTGACTTTGAAGAAGCCAAGAACCTTTCTTCTCAAGGTGATCATGTTGAAGCTAAGCGCGTATTGTCTAAGATTAGAATGGCTTTAGGCGCATTGCAAAAACGCTTGCCTAAGATTAAGGAAGGAAATCATCAATTAGAGGTTGTTTTCCAAGATCAATTGCGTGAATTATCTGATGCCTACAAGAAGATGGTTTCAGAAAAGTATTACATTACTGATATAGATGTATTGAAGCGAATTAAAGAAATTCATGGTGAAATTGATGATGCGCGCAAGTTGCTTGCAGAGACTAAGGTTGATGAATTAGCCAAAGAAAATAAAAAGATCTCTGGTGAAATCGATGAACTTTATACTGCTTTGGCTAAGGAATACAAGGCTCGTCCATTTGTTGAGAAGAATCAAAATAAGATGTTGACTTTGATTGCTCATCAACAAGCCGCTTCTAAGAAACTCGTTGAAAAATTGCAACATATTGATGAAAGTTACGAATTAACTCACGGTGAACTTGAGAAGAGTAAGGAACTTGAAAAAGAAGTCAATGATATGAATCGCCAATATACCGTCGATACGCAAAGTATTGCCGACGGCAAAGGTGTTTATTCCGCAATTCAAGATTCATGGTTGCAAATGCTAGATCGTTTGCGTGAAATCGATCAAGAGCAAGCTAAGATGTCAACAGATGTTGATGGCTTGTATGATTCAGAAAACGTCGCTAACGATTCTATTAAACGTTTCAAGCAAGAAGTTTCATTAGTATATCGTCGTCTTGAGAGACGCAATTTACCAGGTAATCCAGATAGTTTTGTTCAAATGTATACCTTGGTAGTTAATGAAATTGGTCATGTCAGTGATGAATTAAGCCAAGTTAGAATTAATATGGAAAAGATTTCTAATGAATTAATTCAGATTTCTGACGATGTCGAGCGACTTAAGCGCGAAGCTGATGATATTATTAATTCTGCTAACTTAGTTGAATTAACAATGCAATATTCTAATAAGTACGCTGATAAAGATGCAATTAAGCAGGCCCAAAAGCTCGCAATGCAGCTGTACAATGAATATAACTACAAAGATGCATTAGATACCATTGCTACTGCACTTGAAAAAGTAGAACCAGGCAGCTACCAACGTCTTGAAAATGCATATTATTCAGAACAAAGAGAGTAAATAATTGAAGCTTTTAATTATTTGGGCTAAAATTTAGAAGTCAATGAACGGTCAAGCAATTGGCCGTTTTTTAATGAAGGGGTAATATTTGTGATTTATTTTGATAACAGTGCAACAACTAAGATAGATCCTCAAGTATTGGATACTTATAACAAGGTAGCAACCAATATTTGGGGCAATCCTTCCAGTTTGCATAAAATGGGGGACCGTGCTCACCAATTGCTTGAAGCATCTCGCAAGCAAATTGCTGGATTATTAGGTGTAAAACAACATGAAATTTTCTTTACCTCAGGTGGTACAGAATCAAATAATACAGCGATCAAGGGAACTGCTATTCAAAAGCGGGAATTTGGTAAGCATATCATTACTTCTAGTGTTGAACATGCTTCAGTTGCCAATAGCTTCACTGCTTTGGAAAACTTGGGCTGGCGTGTGACTCGACTTCCGGTAGATAAAGAAGGTAGAGTTAACGTTAATGATTTGAGAAATGCAATTGATTCAGATACAACGCTAGTTTCAATCATGGGTGTCAATAACGAGATTGGGACCATTCAACCAATCGATGAAATTAGTGATTTGCTTGAAAATTATCCAACGATTCAATTCCACGTTGATAACGTTCAAGCACTTGGCAAGAATATTTGGGATAAAGTCTTCACACCAAGAGTAGACTTATCTAGCTTATCTGCTCACAAGTTCCATGCACCTCGTGGTATTGGTATTCTTTATAAAAAAGAAGGCAAGATGCTTAGTCCGCTTAATGATGGTGGCGGCCAAGAAAAGGGCCTTCGTTCAGGTACCGAAAACTTACCAGCAATTGCAGGGATGGCAAAAGCAATTCGTCTTTTACTTGAAGATGAACCTGAAAAGGCTGCTAGAGAAGCTGCAATTAAGGCAAAGATTGTTGATTATTTGAAGCAAAAGCCCGGTATTGATATCTTTTCACCAGTTCAAGACAACTTTGCACCACACATTCTTTGCTTTGCCTTAGAGGGTATTCGTGGAGAAACTTTGGTGCATACGCTTGAAGATCAAGATATTTATACTTCAACTACTTCTGCTTGTGCTTCAAAGACAGCAGATGAAGCAAGCACCTTGGTTTCTATGCATATTGATGATAAGATTGCTACTAGTGCAATACGTTTGAGTTTTGATGAGACAAATACGCTTGCAGAAGCAGATGAATTTATCAAGGTCTTTGATAAGATCTACAATCATTTTGCTAAAATTAATCATTTGGGAGAGAATTAATGGAATATACAGAAGTTATGGTCCGTTATGGGGAACTCTCAACTAAGGGGAAGAACAGAAAAGACTTTATCAATCGTTTAGCTACTAACGTTGAAAGAGTCTTGAAGGATTTCCCTCAAATTGAATTTCACCCACGGCACGACCGGATGCACATCATTTTGAATGGTGCACCATTTACTGAAGTTGATAAGCGACTTAAAAAGGTTTTTGGTATTCAAACCTACTCACCAGCTATTAAAGTTCCTAAGACTTTAGAGGATATTAAGAAAACCTCTTTGGAATTAATGAATGAAACTTTTAAGCCTGGCATGACTTTTAAGGTTAATACTAAGCGTAGTGATCACAAGTTTGAATATGATACTAACCAACTTAACAATTTGATTGGTGATTATTTATTCGATCATATCGACCACTTGAAGGCTGAAATGAAGCACCCTGATTTAGTACTTAGAATCGAAGTGCGTCAAGATGCTGTTTATATTTCTAACCAATTGCTTCACGGTATTGGCGGGATGCCTGTTGGTACTGCTGGTAAAGCTGTAATGATGCTTAGTGGTGGTATTGATTCACCAGTTGCTTCATACCTTGCAATGAAGCGTGGGGTTGATATTGAAATGGTGCACTTCTTCAGTCCACCTTACACTACTGAAAAAGCTTTAGCTAAGGCTAAGGAATTAACTGGTATTTTGGCAAACTATGCAGGTAAGATTAACTTTATCGCTGTGCCATTTGCTGAAATTCAGGAAACTATTAAGGAAAAATTGCCAGAAGGTTACTTGATGACTGTACAACGTCGCTTCATGTTGCAACTTGCAGACCGTATTCGTGCTAAGCGCGGTGGTCTTGCAATCTTTAACGGTGAATCTGTTGGTCAAGTTGCTTCACAGACTTTGCAATCAATGGTTGCTATTAACGATGTGACAACTACACCAGTTATTCGTCCAGTTGCTACAATGGATAAGACTGAAATTATTAAATTGGCAGAAGATATTGGTACTTTTGATCTTTCAATTCAACCATTTGAAGATTGTTGTACTATCTTTGCTCCACCACGTCCTAAGACTAAGCCAAAGCTTGATAAGGCTCGTGAATACGAAGCTCGTCTTGATGTTGAAGGCTTGATTCAAAGAGCGATGGATGGAATTGAAGTAATGCCAATTTATCCAAATGAAAAATTTATCAACGATAAGATCGAAGAAGATCAAGATTTGTTGTAAAAAGTTATGCCGACAGAATGATCTGTTGGCATTTTTTGTAGAAAAAGGTAAAAACAGTGAAGATCGGAAAATCACTAAGAGAAACTAGATTGGCAGCTGGACTTACTCAAACTGAAATGGCAGCTGGTGTTGCTTCGGAATCGTTTTATTCTAAAGTAGAACGTGGGATTCATAATATAGATGCAGATACTTTGGTTAAGCTTTTAAAAGCTAGAAAAATTAATCCTGTAGGTTTCTTTAAACAGGCGATTGACATAGCTGGTAATGAGAAAAATACAGCAAGTAACCGATAATATTTAAAACAATGCATGCAACTAATTCCAGAGATTTGCAAGAATGGCAGCAAGTATTTGAAGAATATAAAGAAAGCAAAGAAAAGGGCGTTGAATACACGCAATGGGTGAGCAATAAGAAATTACATAGACCATACTTTAAAAAATGAAAATGACTTGAATTGAAATGATTCTAAGTCATTTTTTTATGATATCTACGACTCTCTTAACTTCTTACTTTTAAGTAGGAAGTGTTTTATTTTAGAAATTACATTAAAAAATCAAAAATAAAAGTGTATCTGCAAGAAAAAAGAGACCGTAAAATATTTTGTGTAAGGATGAATGATTCCTTAAATTAATTTCTTAAAACATTAGAAAAAGGAGTTCCTTTCTCGTATGATTGGTTTGAACAAAAAAACACATACAGAAAGAAGAACTCCTTCATGAATGATTTTACCAAAAATATGGCACAAGCTCTATTCAATCAAGACAAAATAAACGATTTATTGCGCAAAGAACTCCAGCAAACAGTTAATGACCTATTGGAAGCTGAACTGACTGCGTTTTTAGGCTATGATCCTTATGCCAGAGCTGGCTGGAATACAGGCAATTCACGCAATGGTGCTTACTTTCGCAAGGTTGATACGCAATTTGGCGAGATTGAAATTCAGGTGCCTAGGGATCGCAACGGCATGTTTCATCAGCACACGCTCCCTGACTACAAGCAGCACTCCGATGTCTTGGAAAGCATGATTATCAAGCTATATTCCAAAGGCGTAACCACCAGAGAAATAGCCGACTTGATTGAAAAGATGTATGGCAGTCATTACAGCCCAGCTCAGGTATCTAACATCTCCAAGCAGATGATTCCAAAAGTCGAGGCCTATCATCAGCGCAAACTCAGTGACAAGTTCTTCTGCGTTTATTTGGACACTACCTAGAGAAAAATCTATTTACACAAACTATTTGACAGTGCAGTGTCTTTATTTGACAATGATACTAAGAAAGTAGATTTCTATACCCGCTTATTGGAGGAAGATAATTTTACTTTTTGTTTGCAAAATGTACCGGTTACTAAAAAGGATAGTTCCCATGCGCATTGATAAATATTTAGCTAATATGAATGTCGGCTCCAGAAAAGAAGTGCACGTTTTAATTAAAAAAGGCATTGTCACTGTAAATGGTGATGTGGTAAAAACACCAAAACAGCAGGTTAAGGAATCCGATGAAGTATTGGTAGATGGCCAAGAGATCAACTATCAAAAGTATCATTACTTCTTGATGAATAAGCCTAAAGGCGTGTTGTCAGCAACTGAAGATCGCAGTCAAAGAACGGTTATCTCATTGCTTAAGCCGCAGGATCAGTATCAAGGGATTACTCCAGTAGGACGGCTAGATAAGGATACAACCGGCCTGCTTTTACTCACTAATGATGGCCAGCTCAATCATAAATTGCTTGCACCTAATAAGCACGTAGATAAGATTTACCGGGCAAAAATTGCGGGTGTAGCCGATGATGAGACAGTAAAAATTTTTGCTAGTGGAATGACCTTGGGCGATAGTACTAAATTAAAGCCAGCTGAACTAAAGATCTTGAGTCAAGACGAAGAACATGATAGTTCTGAAATTGAGATTAGAATTCGTGAAGGAAAATATCACCAGATTAAGCGAATGTTTGGCGCGGTAGGGATGAAAGTCGTTGAACTTGAACGGATTTCGATGGGAAAGTTGAAATTACCGAAAGATTTGAAACGTGGCGAATACATTGAACTTAATTTGGATGACGTAAGTAAGATTAAATAAGGCGGAATGAAGAAAGTAAGAACAATAACCCATTCAGAAAGTTTCGTCCAATTAATTAAATATGTCTTAATTGGCTTCCTGGGACTAATAGTTGATTTTGGAGTTTACACAATTTTGACGCATTTTAAAATGAATGTGGAACTTGCAAATGTCATTTCATCAACCTGTGGGATTATCAATAATTTCTTATGGAATTCATATACTAACTTTAAGGTTCACGATCATCTTTTTATGCGGTTCATTTCGTATTTTGGGGTCGGTCAAATTACGACTGTTTTTACCACAGTTTCTTTATTCATATTTGTCACGCGATTAGGTTATTCCCACTTGATCGTGAAGGTCATAGCGACCTTTGTGGCAACGCTAATTCAATTCATTGTTAATAAAACAATTACTTTTAAAAAAGTTAGAAAGTAAGATGAAAAGATACCAGTCGAAGCTGAGCGTTGGTTTGCAGATAGCTCACAGGATAATATTTGTTAGAGATGCAAAAAATTGTATCATAACAACTTTGTTATTTTTAAATTGTTAAATAAGTATTTGATTTTCAAGCTGTGAAAACGCTATTCTAGATATATAGAGAAAAAGAAAGGCAGAATTCTTATAATGAAGAACGGTAAATATCAAGTATGTGCACAAGGTCATGGCTCAGAATCGATGCCAATGGCCGTTACTATCGAAGATGATAAGATTAAGAATATTGAAATTGATTCATCCGGCGAAACTAAGGGTGTTGCCGATGAAGTCTTTAATCGCTTGCCTAAACAAATTATTAATAACCAAACTTTAAATGTTGATGCAGTTAGTGGCGCAACTATTTCAAGTCACGGCGTTGTAGATGGAATTGCTCAAGCGATTACTGAAGCTGGTGGGGACGCTGATGAATGGAAGAAGCGTAATAAGCCAGTAGCTACAAAGGCAACAGATGAAGAAATCACGGTTGATGTAGCGGTTGTAGGTGCTGGTGGTGCTGGTTTAGCTGCTGCAGTTCGTTCAATTCAACATGGCGAAAAAGTTGCTATTTTAGAAAAGTACCCACAAATTGGTGGTAATACTAGTCGTGCTGGCGGTCCCATGAATGCCGCTGAACCTGATTGGCAAAAGAACTTCAAGGCGCTTCCAGGTGAAAAGGATACTTTGAAGGAATTGGCTGCAACTCCGATTAATCAAATTGATCCTGAATATCAAGATGACTTTAAGAGATTACAAAAGCAAATTAAGGAATACGTTGATTCAGGTGCAGATTATTTATTTGACTCAACTTTGCTTCATGAAATTCAAACTTACCTGGGTGGTAAGAGAACTGACCTTAAGGGTAATGAAATTCATGGTAAATATGCTTTAGTCCATGAATTAGTAACTAATGCTTTAAATTCAGTTAAATGGTTAGCTGACTTAGGCGTTAAGTTTGATAATAGTGATGTAACTGAACCAGTTGGTGGTTTATGGCGTCGTGGTCACAAGCCAGTTGAACCGATGGGTTATGCTTACATTCATATTTTAGGTGACTGGGTAAGAGATCATGGTGTTGGTCCATATCTTGAAACTCGTGCAGAAAAATTGATCATTGAAGATGGCAAGGTACGCGGCGTAGTTGCTACACGTGCTGATGGCAGTAAGTTGACTGTTCATTCAAAGGCTGTCATTTTAACTGCAGGTGGTTTTGGCGCCAACACTAAGATGGTACAAAAATATAATACTTACTGGCAAAAGATTGACGATGATATCGCAACTACTAACTCACCATCAATTACTGGTGATGGGATTAATTTAGGTCTTGAAGCTGGTGCTGATTTGTTCGGTATGGGCTTTATCCAGTTAATGCCAGTAGCCGATCCCAAAACTGGTGAATTATTCACTGGTGTTGTAACTCCGCCAGCAAACTACATTATGGTTAACAAAGAAGGCAAGCGTTTTGTCAATGAATTTGCAGAACGTGATGTGCTAGCTAAAGCTGTAATTGCCAATGGTGGATTAATTTATCAAATTGCTGACGATAAGATTAAGGAAACTGCCTACAATACTACTCAAGAGTCCCTTGATGCTCAAGTTAAGGCTGGCACCCTGTTCAGAGATGATACTTTAGAAGGTTTAGCTAAGCAAATTGGTATGGATCCAGATGTTTTAGTTGATACCATTAAGAAGTACAATTCATATGTTGATGCAGGAAAAGATCCAGAATTTCATAAGAATGTTTTAGGCTTGAAATGTGAAGTCGCTCCATTTTATGCAACTCCTCGTAAGCCTGCTATTCACCATACTATGGGTGGTTTGGTCATCGATACTAAAGCACATGTTCTTAATAAGGACGGCAAGATTATTGATGGCTTGTATTCAGCTGGTGAAAATGCCGGTGGTATTCACGCAGGTAACCGTTTGGGCGGTAACTCATTGGCTGATATCTTCACTTTCGGTCGCATTGCTGCTAATACTGCTTATGAAGACATGCCAACGGAATCAGATGCTACTTCAGGTGCATCACAACACTAATTGAGAACTATCAGCAGAAAAAATTATTGTTGTTATTAAGTTGAAGAATATTAGTTGATTGAATGATACAATGCATCTATCCCTTTTTTCTAAAATAGATTCATGCTATAATCAAAAACAAAGCCAGAATCAAGAGGTATTGACTTCGTTTACAGAGAAAAGCCAGATAGCTGAGAGGCCAGAAGTTGATTGGTAGCTTGATTAGCTGATTAATTGAAATTAAGTAAGTTAATCCGGACACTTCAGCGCCGTTATCGCTTATAAGAGAAGCATGTTTTATATGTTTAACGTAGGTGGTACCGCGGTTAGTAAATCGTCCTAGACAACGTTGTCTAGGACTTTTTTATTGGAGGAAATTTTTAATGACAGATTTAGCACCTAAATACAACCCAAATGAGGTTGAAAAAGGCAGATATCAAGAATGGCTTGATGAAGATTTATTCAAGCCATCTGGTGACAAAAAAGCTCACCCATATTCAATTGTTATTCCACCACCAAATGTAACTGGTAAGTTGCACTTGGGTCATGCTTGGGATACTGCAATTCAAGATACTTTAATTCGTTTCAAGCGTATGCAAGGCTATGATACGCTTTACCTTCCTGGTATGGACCACGCAGGTATTGCTACTCAAGCCAAGGTTGAAGCTAAGCTTCGTAAGCAAGGCAAGGATCGTCACCAAATGGGACGTGAAGCCTTCGTTAAGCAAGTTTGGGACTGGAAAGATGAATACGCAGCAATCATCAAGGGCCAATGGGCTAAGATGGGCCTTTCACTTGATTATTCAAGAGAAAGATTTACCTTGGACAAAGGTCTTTCTAAAGCTGTAAAAAAGGTCTTCGTACAACTTTACAACGAAGGCTTGATTTACCGTGGTGAATACATCATCAACTGGGACCCAGCTTTACAAACTGCTTTGAGTGATATCGAAGTTATTCACAAAGATGATAAGGGTGCCTTCTATCACATCAAGTATCCATTTGTAGATGGCTCAGGTTATGTAGAAATTGCTACTACTCGTCCTGAAACCATGTTTGGTGATACTGCCGTTGCTGTTGCTCCTGGTGATAAACGTTACAAGAACATTGTTGGCAAAGAATTGGTATTGCCACTTGTTGGTCGTCATATTCCAATTATTGAAGACCAACACGTAGATCCAGAATTTGGTACTGGTTTGGTTAAGATTACCCCAGCCCATGACCCTAACGACTTCCAAGTTGGTAACCGTCACAATTTGAAGAGAATTAACGTCATGAACGATGACGGTACCATGAACGAAGAATGTGGCAAGTATGCTGGTATGGATCGTTTTGACTGTCGTGAACAATTAGTTAAGGACCTTAAAGAAGAAGGTTACTTAATTAAGATTGAACCAATCGTTCACTCAGTTGGTCACTCAGAACGTTCAGGCGTTCAAGTTGAACCAAGACTTTCTAAGCAATGGTTCGTTAAGATGAAGCCACTTGCTGACAAGGTTCTTGAGAATCAAAAGACTGCTGGCAAGGTAAACTTTGTCCCAGAACGTTTTGAAGGTACTCTTGACCACTGGATGGAAGATGTTCATGATTGGTGTATTTCACGTCAATTATGGTGGGGACACCGTATCCCAGCTTGGTACAACAAAAAGACTGGTGAAACTTACGTAGGTGTTGATGCTCCTAAGGATGCTGAAAACTGGGAACAAGATCCAGACGTACTTGATACTTGGTTCTCAAGTGCTCTTTGGCCCTTCTCAACTTTAGGTTGGCCTGACACTGATTCAGAAGACTTCAAGCGTTACTTCCCAACCAATGCTTTGGTAACTGGTTACGACATCATCTTCTTCTGGGTATCCAGAATGATGTTCCAAAGTTTGCACTTTACTGGCAAGCGTCCATTCAACGATGTTGTTTTGCACGGTTTGATGCGTGACGAACAAGGCCGCAAGATGAGTAAATCACTTGGTAACGGTGTTGACCCAATGGATGTTGTTGACAAGTACGGTGCCGACGCTCTTCGTTGGTTCTTGCTTAACGGTACTGCTCCTGGTCAAGATACTCGTTATGATCCTAAGAAGTTATCAGCTGCTTGGAACTTCATCAACAAGATTTGGAACGCAAGTCGTTTCGTAATCATGAACTTGCCAGAAGATGCTAAGCCAGCTCACATGCCTGAAGTTTCTAAGTTTGATTTGTCAGACAGATGGATCTTTGATCGTTTGAACCACACTGTAAGTGAAGTAACTAGACTCTTTGATGAATACAAGTTTGGTGAAGCAGGTCGTGAACTTTACAACTTTATCTGGAACGACTTCTGTGACTGGTACATCGAAATTTCTAAGGTTGCTTTAAACGGTGATGACGAAGAATTAAAGGCTAGAAAGCAAGAAAACCTTATTTGGATTCTTGATCAAATCTTGCGTTTGATGCACCCAATTATGCCATTCGTAACCGAAAAGCTTTGGCTTTCAATGCCACACGAAGGCAAGTCAATCATGGTAGCTAAGTACCCTGAAACTCATAAAGAATTTGAAAATGAGCAAGCAGATAATGATATGGCCTTCTTGATTGAAACTATCAAGGCTGTACGTAACATCCGTATGGAAGTTAACGCACCAATGTCATCTAAGATTGATATCATGATTCAATTGGATGATGCTAAGGATAAGCACATTTTGGATGAAAATGCTGACTACGTAGAAAACTTCTTACACCCTAAGAAGCTTGAAGTAGCTGAAAAAATTGAAGCTCCAAAATTGGCTAAGACTGCAGTTATTCCAGGCGCACAAATCTTTGTTCCATTGACTGAACTTGTTAACGTTGATGACGAATTAGCTAAGATGGAAAAAGAAGAAAAGCGTCTTGAAGACGAAGTTGCTCGTTGTGAAAAGAAGCTTGCTAACAAAGGCTTTGTTGACCACGCTCCAGAAGCAGTTGTTAACAAAGAAAAGGAAAAGAAGGCTGACTACGAAAGTCAATTAAGTGGCGTTCGTGAAAGAATTCAAGACTTGAAGGAGAGTAAATAATTGAAGTTTACTAATGCCCAAGAAGTAATTTCTTGCTTGTATTCTTTGCCACACTTGCATCCAAAAAACGATTTATCTTTTATCAAAAAGATATTGGCAAAATTGGGCAATCCGCAAGATCAAGTAAAAACCGTTCATATTACAGGTACGAATGGTAAAGGCTCAACTTCATATTATTTAGCAACTCTGCTTAAAAAGGCTGGTCAGAAGACTGGCCTTTTTGTCTCACCTTATGTTTATCGTTTTAACGAACGAATTCAACTGAACAATCAAGATATTAGCGATCAAGATTTGGTAAAAGCAGCCAATAAGGTGCAAGCAGCTTTTGAAGAAATTCAAAAAGAAGATAATGACTTCTCATTGGTTACCTTTGAATATGAAGTAGCGATAGCTTTTGTCTATTTTGCAGACCAAAAATGCGATTATGCCGTAATTGAAGTAGGCATTGGTGGTGAACATGATAAAACCAATGTGATTACGCCAGAGGCCAGCATTATTACTACCATTGGCTTGGATCATGAGCAAATTATTGGTCCTACGATTCAAGATATTGCCCGTGAAAAAAGTGGCATTATAAAAAGAAATAGACCAGTGGTTTTGGGTAATGTGCCACAAGAAGTTTTGCCTATTTTAAAGCAAAAAGCAGAAAAAGAGCAGGCACCTCTTTATCAATTAGGTCGCGATTTTGAAGTTAAACTAGATGAACAAATTGTTTATTCAGACAATGAACATGAGCTTGCCTTTAAATTGCGTCCGCAAGTTGAGGGTTTCGATATTGCTATCGCGGTTCGAACTTTCTTTTTACTCGATTTGCCTTTAACAAATGAAAAAGTGGAGCAGGCAATTGATCAGACAGTAATACCTGGTCGTTATCAAGTATTGCAGACCAAGCCATTGATTATTTTGGACGGTGCTCATAATATTCAGGCCATGACTAATCTGCTTAAAACGGTTCATCAATTAGCTGAAAAAAGACAGGGTCATATCCATGCGCTAGTAACCATGATGAAGGATAAAGATTTAGAGCAAGTCTTTGCCTTGTTTAAGCAAAATGATGATGTTTTGCTTACAACGCTAGATTATCCACGTGTAGCCGAACAAAATGATTTTCCAATTGATGTGCAAAGAAGATATAATTATGAACGGGACTATCAAAGAGGGTTTACCACGTTAAAGAATAAAATGGCGGATAACGATATTTTGTTAGTTACTGGCTCGTTTTATTTGGTAAGCGCAATTTTAAATTGGAAAGGAAAAAATGATGCACGTTAAAGGAATAAATGATGATATTCAAGGCATTGTTTTTGACATGGATGGCTTGCTGGTTAATTCAGAAAAACTGTATTGGGATGCAAATATCCAAGCGGCAGAAGAGGAAGATCTTGGTACGCCGCGCGATGCATATTTGAAATTAACTGGTGCCACAGTTAAGGAAATGCAGGATTTTTATCATAAGTATTTCAAAACCGACGCTGATCGTGATCGCTTCATTAAGCGAACCGACGACCTCGTTTGGCAGTGGACCGATGAAGGAAAATTGAAATTACAGCCTGGCGTGCAAGAAGCACTAGATGAATTTCAAAAGCGTGGAATGCATATGGCCATTGCTTCAAGTAATTATGAAGACGTTGTGCAACACGTGCTTTGGGCAACTGGTATTAGAAATTATTTTGATTTCCATATCAGTTACCTAGATGTGCAAAAGGGTCATATTGAACCAAAGCCAGCACCAGATATTTATTTAACAGCTGCTAAGAAGATGCATTTGCCTAAAGAAAATATTCTGGTGTTTGAAGATTCATCTACTGGTGTTCAATCAGCAGCCAGTGCTGGTTTAAAATGCGTGATGGTGCCCGATTTGATTCCCCCAACGGAAAAAGATCGGACTAACGCCGCAATGATTTGTCAAAACTTTTTTGAATTTCTCAAGAGAATTTAGCTTTTTTTTGCGTAATAAGTAATGAGGAGGAATTTTCATGAAAGAAAAAAATTCAAGTCATTGCTTTGTAAGAACAGACCTAGAGTTATTAGTTCAATTATTTAGACAGTTTGAGGATAAGGGAATAACCGATTTTAGAGAATTAGAAAACTTTTTGGGTAAAAATCAGTTGGCTAATTTTGATGATTTAGTTCAGTTTATTACCGGTCCTGACTGTTCAGATGATATTGCTATTGCCGCCGAGGAAGTATTAGATCGTTTGCGCCTGGCTTCGCCTAAACGCAAAGCGGTTTTGACTTCCAGCGTAGAAGTGGGCAATTATTTAGCTGATAAATTAGTAGGACATAAACAAGAAGAGCTTTGGGCATTATATATTGATAATGCTAGTCATATCATTGCCGAGAAAAAATTATTTCAAGGTACATTAAACAGATCAGTAGCCCATCCGCGGGAGATTTTTCGTTGGGCTGTAATCTATGGCTGTTCAGGGATTTTTATTGCTCATAATCATCCGAGTGGCAAACTAATGCCGTCTTCCAGTGATTTTGAATTAACGGAGGATTTATGCCAAGTAGCAAAGATGATGAAAATTGACTTTTTGGACCACTTTATTGTGGGGCAAGGTCACTATCTGAGCATGCGTGAAGAAAAATTAGTTTAAACTTCTTTAAAATTCGCGCGAAAATCACCTTTAAAGTTATAGTATGCTATAATTATTCAAGATTTAGAGACCGCAACAATTAAGGAGAGATTTTTGTGTTTGGATTAGGTACAAAAAATATTGGTATCGATTTAGGTACAGCCAATACACTCGTTTATATGGAAGGTAAAGGAATCGTTTTAAGAGAACCTTCCGTAGTAGCAAAGAATACGCAAACAGGTGAAGTTATCGCTGTAGGTTCAGAAGCTAAGGAAATGATTGGTAGAACGCCTGGTACTATTGTAGCAATTCGTCCTATGAAGGACGGTGTAATTGCTGACTACGATACTACAGCAGCTATGCTTAAATACTTTATGGAAAAGACAGTTGGCAATTCTAAGCCTTCAGTAATGGTTTGTGTACCATCAGGTGTTACTGAAGTTGAAAAGCGTGCTGTAATTGATGCTGCTAGAGTAGCTGGCGCACGTGAAGCTTTCGTAATTGAAGAACCATTCGCAGCAGCTATTGGTGCAGGTCTTCCAGTTATGGATCCTACAGGTTCAATGGTTGTTGATATCGGTGGTGGTACTACTGATGTTGCTACTATTTCACTTGGTGGTATCGTTTCATCAACTTCAATTCGTCAAGCTGGTGACAAGTTTAACAATGCAATTATTAACTACATTCACTCAAACTTTAACTTATTAATCGGTGAAAGAACTGCTGAAGATATTAAGATTCAAATTGGCTCAGCTTCTGTTGAAAAGGCTAAGGAAATTGAATCAATGAATATCCGTGGTCGTGATTTGGTAACCGGCTTGCCAAAATCAATCGATGTTGAAGCAGTTGATATTGCTAAGGCTATTCAAGATGTTGTTCAAGACATTATCGTAGCAATTAAAGAAACTTTGGAACAAACTTCACCAGAAATTGCCGCTGACGTTATCGATCACGGTATCGTTTTAACTGGTGGTGGCGCACTTCTTAAGAATTTGCCAGAAGTTATTTCTGAAGCAACTAAAGTACCTGTATTTATTGCTCAAGATCCGCTTGATTGTGTAGCAATTGGTACTGGTGAATCACTTAAGAATATTGAAGTAATGCGTAGAAGTCGCAAATAATAAAAAAGCCGGCTGTTGCCGGTTTTTCTTTGGGATCAATTCTTAATGAAAAAATTTCTGCAAAATAAAAAATTATTATCAGCATTTATTATAGTTATCGTTGTTTTAGTCGTTTTAGGTGGAAGCGTCAGTTTACGCAAGAAACGTAATACACCATTACTGATCCAAAGCTTAGGCAATGATATTGTTGCTTTAGGTACAAGGATTGTTGATATTCCTGTTGGCTGGGTTTCTGGCGGCTTGAACAGTGCTCATGACATTTTAAATACTCAAGAAGAGAATAATCACTTAAAGCGTGAAGTTACTAACTTGGGTCAAACCAAGGTACGGAATTCGGCTCTTGAAAAAGAAAATCGTCAATTAAAGTCTGCATTGAAACTAAAGGACACATTGAGTGGATATACCTTAGTTAATGCATCAGTGATTTCGAGATCACCTGATACTTGGTCAGATTTATTGACTATTAACAAGGGTAGTTCTGCAGGTATTAGAAAGAACATGGCCGTTATGTGTGGTGGCGGTGTTATTGGCCGAATTATTGAAGCCAATGCTGCTTCATCTAAGGTTGAATTAATTACTACAACTGATGAATCAGCTAACCGTTTCGCAGTGCAAGCAGATGCCGTTAACGGAAAAACAGTGCACGGAATTATTACTGTTACTTCTAATAATAATTTAGCCTTTACTCAAGTAGTTGATGGCCGTAAGTTAAAGGCTGGTACTAGAGTTTACACTAGTGGTATGGGTGGCAATTCACCTAAGGGCTTATTAATTGGTACTGTAACTACTACCACGCGTGATTCTTTCGGCTTGTCTGACCAAATTAGAATTAAGCCAGCAGGCGATATTAATGATCCTTCTGTTGTCACAGTCATTGAAAGACAGGTGGCTAACTAATGTCTATTTTTCGTAAATGGGTTTTAGCTATTGCTATGTTTGTCGCATTGATTATCGATGGTATTTGCTCATTTTATTTGCATCAGTTCATGAACTATGGCAGCTTCGGTGCAGCCAGTGTGATTTTGCCAATCAGTATGATGTTGATTGGGCTATTCGATGATACAAATGAAAATGAAATTTGGCTGGCAATCGGTACAGGAATCGTGGCGGATGTTTATTTCTATGGCATTATCGGTATCTATACTGTATTTTTACCGGTTAGCTGTTGGCTTTGCCAAAGAATCGCACGCTTCTTACCTGAAGTTTTTTGGGCAAGATTAATAGTAATATTGCTTGGAACTACAGTTTTTATTGCTTATAGTTGGCTGATCTTTAAAGCGGTAGGTTTTGCTGATGTCTCAATGCATGCATTATTATTATCATTATTAGTCAACTTAGGCTGGTCTACTTTAGTTTTTACTCTTTTGTATTGGATTTGGGGCAACTTAGCACAAGATTATCCATTCTTAATTGATTTGAATGCTTATCGAGTATAAATAAAAAAGACACGGAAAATTTTTCCGTGTCTTTTTTTAAAACATTCCTGCACTGGCCATTGCACCAACAGCTCCAGCGATAACTGCTGCTAAGGTAATGAAAGCCATTAGCCATGCCATGACAATAGTCAATTTTTGAAAACCAGATTTCTTTTTCTTCTTTCGTGCCATAAAAAGCCCTCCTATTTGAACAATATTTTATGCTTATTAATAGTTTTTTTCAAATCAATTGTAGTTTAGAATAAAGGAATGGAGGAACTTTTATGCTTTATATTTTCCTAATGCCGATTATTGGTTTAGCGGTTGCTTTTGTAATCAATTTATTATTTCCACATGCGCAGTTTAGAGGCTACGATGTTTTGCCATTCTTTTTCATCGCGGGATGCAATTTAATTACGGCGCATATGAATCAACCTTCTTTTTTACCATATGGCTTTTTGATTTATTTTATTTTGGTTATCGTTGTTTCACTGAATGATGCGATAAAGAATAAAAATATTTCTTTAAGCAAAACATTACGCAAATTATGGGACTATTTAGCCGCATGTACTAGTTTATGGTACGTGGGATTATTATTAATGATGCTTATATGAGATAGATCTTATTTGTATATACGAAAGGTGCAAAATGATAATATTTTGCACCTTTTTTAAATTTTGTAAAAAGAAAAATTATAAATAAATCTAAAAATCTGTATTTTTTGCCCATGCAGGTGGTAGAGAGTGGTGAATTGTGGTAAATTATTTAGTGGAAGGGGGCTAGACCATGTTCATGGGTGAATACCACCACAATCTGGATAGCAAGGGTCGTTTAATTATACCAGCGAAACTGCGTGAACAGATTGGCGACAAGATGGTGTTCACGCGAGGAATGGAAGGCTGCATTTTTGGCTATTCGATGGACGAATGGTCAAAGATTGAAGCTAAATTAGCAAAACTTCCGTTGACTAAGAGGAATGCGCGTAAATTTATGCGTTTATTCTACTCTGGTGCGATGGAATGTGAGTTTGATAAGCAGGGTCGCGTTAATCTGACAGCAACGCTCAAAGACCATGCTAAACTCATAAAAGAATGTGTCATTATAGGTGTTTCTAACCGAATTGAAATTTGGTCTAAGGAGCGTTGGGATAGCTTCGAAGAAGAAGCTAACGAAGACTATGATGACATTGCTGAAAATTTGGACGACATTGAACTATAAAATATGAAATTCAAACACACCAGTGTACTCTTACATGAAACTATCGACAATTTGAAACCAAAAAACGGTGGTCTTTATGTAGATGCAACTTTTGGCGGTGGTGGGCATGCAAGATATTTGCTCAGCAAAATTGACACCGGTACGTTGATAGGTTTTGACCAAGATGAATACGCAATAAAATCGGCAAAGTTGAACTTTGCTAATTTATTGGAACCGGATAGTGAACCTAAATTGAAGCTCGTACATGACAACTTTACGAATCTGCAGCGGGATCTGGTTGAGCTAGGTTATTCAGATGGCATAGATGGCATATACTATGATTTAGGTGTCTCATCCCCTCAGTTTGATCAGGCTGATCGCGGTTTTTCATACCGCTATAATGCTCGGCTTGATATGAGGATGGATCAAAGTCAAAGCTTAGATGCTTATCAGTTAGTTAATACTTTAAGTCAAAAAGAACTAGCGGATATTTTGTACAAATATGGAGATGAAAAATTCTCCCGTCAAATAGCTCACAAAATCGTGGAAAGACGTAAGGATAAGCCAATTGTGACAACTTTTGAACTGGTTGACATAATTAAAGAGGCAATCCCTGCATATGCACGAAGGACAGGAGGACACCCGGCAAAGAAGAGTTTTCAAGCTTTGCGAGTGGCCGTTAATCATGAATTAGATGTATTGCAAGCTTCTCTGGAAGAAGCAATTAAGGTCTTAAGACCTGGCGGTCGAATCAGCGTGATTACATTCCAGTCTCATGAAGACAAAATCGTTAAAAAGATTTTTAAGAAGTATTCAGAAGTAGAGGTGCCAAGAGGGATGCCTTTTGTACCAGACGATATGAAACCAACGCTGCGTTTGGTTAATCGCAAACCAATTACCGCCTCGACTTCGGAGTTAGAGAAAAATAACCGCTCACACAGTGCAAAACTACGGGTTGCAGAGAAGTTATAAAGAGGAAAATGTTATGGCTGACAGTTCAGCAAGAAGAATAGAATATGAACCAAGTAAGCAAAATGGTTCTAAGAAACGTCAACGAATTATCCTTGATCCGCGTAAAGTTCCTTATAATTGGGTAGAAAAAACTTTATTAATTGTTGGAAGCGTGATTACGCTTGGGATGATGATTTTTTTAGTTTCTTCTAGCATTTCTGCAACTTCGGCTCAACATGAGTTGACAAAAACACAACAGTCAGTTGCTAAGGAACAGAACAGGGTTACCGATTTACGTCAGGAAATTGGTGAGTTGACCTCCACTACGCGTTTGAACAAGATTGCGCGTCAAAAGGGCTTAACTCTTATTAATAAAAACATTAGGACAATTCGCTAATGAAAAAAAACAGTAATTTAAAATTACAAAAATCCAAAGCCCACAGCTACCGCTTTACAGTGGGGAGATTTCTCCAAGTAGCTGTCGCTTTGGTTTTTCTTGTATTTACGGCTAGATTTTTATATATAGGTATATCCAAAACAGTTAATGGGCAGAACTTATCCGCACGTACCAAGCAGCTTTATAAGCGTAATCAAGTTATTAAAGCAACACGTGGTACGATATATGATCGGAATGGATTAGCAATTGCGGAAGACTCACATTTATATACTATTTACGCGATTTTGGATAAGTCATCTTACGCGATTTTGGATAAGTCATCGATCAACTACAAGAATAAGCCAGAATATGTTGTGAATAAGTCTGAAACAGCTGAAAAGTTGGCTACAGTTTTGCCGATGTCGGCAGATAAAATTTATCGCTATTTGAATCCCAAGCAGAAGGCTTTCCAGGTTCAATTTGGTACAGCAGGTAGTGGATTAACGAGTAAGCAGAAGAAAAAGATTGAAGCTATGAAATTGCCAGGAATCAAATTCTTAGCTACGCCATCAAGACTTTATCCTAATGGTAATTTTGCTTCTCACATTGTTGGTTTAGCTCAGCCTGTATATGATAAAAAGACCAATGCACAAAATTTGGTTGGTACTATGGGAATTGAGGCTTACTTCAACAAGACTTTAACCGGTACTGATGGTTACAGAATTTCCTCAGTTGATGCTTCAGAATATCAAATGCCTAATGGCAATCAAGTATATAAGCCAGTTAAAAATGGTAATAACTTATATTTGACGCTTGATTCACAACTGCAAAGTTATCTTGAATCACATATGACTGATGTACAAAAAGCATATGATCCTACTTCGATAACTGCAGTTGTTGAAGATATGAAGACTGGTAAAATTTTAGCAGCTTCACAGCGTCCAACATTTAATCCTCAGACTAAGAAAGGTTTAACCAAAGCATATCGTAATATCTTGGTTCAAGATACTTATGAACCAGGTTCTGTATTTAAACTTCTTTCTTTTTCGGCAGTAGTTAATAGTGGCAATTACAATCCGAATGAATATTACCGTTCAGGATCAGTAAATGTCGGTGGTTCAACTATCCATGACTGGTTGACTTCTGGTTGGGGTACGATTCCATTTTCACAAGCATTTGAGCGTTCAAGTAACACTGGTTTTGTTAAGCTGGAACAAAAGATGGGTGCAAAGACTTGGAATAAGTACTTAAAGAAGTTCCACATTGGTCAAAAGACTGGAATTACACTTCCGGGAGAACAACCTGGCTTCATTTCATTCAAGACGCCAGTTGATCAAGCCGTTACTGCATTTGGTCAGGGTGTAAATGTTAATGTAATGCAAATGATGCAGGCATACAGTTCATTGGCTAATAATGGTCAAATGGTAAAGCCACAATTAGTTGATAAGATTACTGATTCTAACGGTAAAACCCTTAAGGGCTATGAGATCAAAAAAGTTGGTTCAAAGATTTATAGCAACAAGACTAAAAAAGTTGTTTTGGCCAATATGAAGAGAGTGCTTAATAAGCAATCTGGTACTGGTAATGCCTACAAGATGGGCAATGCAGATATTGCTGTTAAGACCGGTACTGCTCAAATAGCTAATCCAAAAGGTGGTGGCTATTTGAAAGGTGATAGCAACTACATCTTCTCAGTAGTCGGTGTTTACCCAGGTAGCAATCCACGTTATTGCATTTACTTGACTCTTAAGCAGCCTCATTTAGGTGGCGGTGCTACTGCTGAAAAGATCTTGGCATCTATCTTTAAACCAATGATGAGCAGAATCATCTCGATGTCTAAAAACGATAATTCTTCAACCACTGTTGAAGTACCTAACTTTAAAGGCATGACATATAAGCAGGCTGCAACTAAAGCAAATCAAGTTGGTTTGAATATAGTTAAAGTTGGCAGTGGCAAGCGTATTACTGATCAAGGCATCAAGAAGGGCGAAAGATTAGAGTCAGGCGATAAGATATTTGTATCTACGTCAGGTAAAGTGACTTGCCCAGACATGCGTGGCTGGAGCATTAACGATTTACATGAGTTCTCGAACCTCACAGACGTTAAATTTAGTATAAAGGGAACCGGAACTGTTGCTAGCCAAGATGTGGCTAAAGGGACAGAAATAAAGGCCGAGAAGAAAATAAAAGTTAATTTAAAGGAGTAGCATAGAATGAATATTATGCTGGCAAGCTGTATTGCTTTAGTTAGTTCACTGATTTTGACAGTGATTTTTATACCGTTGTTGATTAGATTTATGCGTTCACACCATGAAGGACAAGAAATTCGTGATGAAGGTCCTAAGTGGCACCAGAAAAAATCTGGTACGCCAACTATGGGAGGAACAGTTTTCGTTATCGCTGCTGGTATTTCCGTTATTTGGGTTGCTGCATGGCAACATAATTTGAACAAAGTAGTCTGGATTTTGGTTATCAGTTTGTTGGGCTACGGTATAATTGGTTTCCTTGATGATGGAATCAAACTTTACTTCAAGCGTAATTTAGGTTTGAGAGCATGGCAAAAATTAGCTCTTCAAATTATTATTGCGATTGTAATTGTTATGATTGCTGCAAGTGATCATTTCCAATTTGGCTTGTACATTCCTTTCGCCGGAGTTGTACATAGCGTAGTTTTATTCATCATTTTCATTATTTTCTGGTTGGTTGGTTTCTCAAACGCTGTTAACTTGTCAGATGGACTTGATGGTTTAGCAACTGGCTTATCGGTTGTGGCTTACGGTACTTATGCTTATATTGCATTTAAACAAAAGAATTTTGCTGTTTTGGCCTTTTGTATGAGTGTAATCGGTGGTTTAATTGCCTTCTTTATTTTCAACCATAAACCAGCTAAGATCTTTATGGGGGATGCTGGTTCCCTTGCTTTAGGTGGCGGTTTGGCTACTGTAAGTATCATGCTTAACAAACCATGGTCACTTTTGCTTGTCGGAATTGTCTTCGTTTGCGAAACTGCTAGTGTAATTTTGCAGGTAATTTCATTCCAAACAACAGGTAAGAGAATCTTTAAGATGACTCCTATTCACCACCACTTCGAAATGCTGGGCTGGTCCGAATGGAAAGTTGACACTGTATTTTGGATTGTTGGTTTAATTGGTAGTATTTTGTATTTAGCAATTTGGGGATAAAAAATGAAGGATATTAAAACTTATACTGATAAGAATATTTTAGTTTTAGGTTTAGGAAAAAGCGGTTTTGCTGTTAGTGAGTTGCTCTTAAAGTTGGGCGCAAAATTGACTTTAAATGATAAAGCTGATCTTGATAAAAATGAGAAGGCACAAGAATTAAAGGCTAGAGGCGTTCGCGTAATTGGCGGGCATCACCCAGTTGATCTTCTTGAAAAAGAACACTTTGATTATTTAGTTAAAAACCCAGGTATTCCTTATGAAAACCCAATGGTGCAAAAGGCTGAGAAATTAAGTATTTCAATTATTACTGAACCAGAAATTGCTCTAAGCTGCAGTGAGGCGCCTTATGTTTGTGTAACAGGTTCAAACGGTAAGACTACTACAGTAATGCTTACTCAAAGAATTTTGGATCACCATTTGCAAAAATCTGGTCACCACGCTTATGCCGTTGGTAACATTGGTGTGCCAATTTCCGAAGTTGTTCCTAAGGCTACTAAAGACGATATCTTAGTAGTGGAAATTTCAAGCTTCCAACTTCTAGGTGTAACTGACATTGATCCTAAGGTTGCAGCTATCGTTGATATTTATCACAATGTTCACTTGGACTACCACAAGACCTTTGAAAATTATGTCAACGCAAAATTGAACGTAACTAGAACCCAAACTAGTGACGATTACTTTATCGCTAACTATGATCAAAAGGACATTTTGGCTCAAGAAAAGAAAGTATCTCCAGCTAAGATGCAAACTTTCTCAGAAACTGATCATAATGCAGATTACTTTATCGGTGATGAATATCTTGAAAGCCAAAACGAAAAGATTATGAAGATTGCTGATATCAAGTTGCCAGGTATCCATAACTTGCAAAACAGTTTAGTAGCGATCGCTATTTCTAAGATTATGGGTGCTGACAATGATGATATTGCAGCAGTTTTAAGCACTTTTACTGGTGCTAAGCATCGTTTGCAATATGTAACAACACTTGATGGTCGCAAGGTTTATAATGATTCTAAGTCAACTAATATTGAAGCTGCTACGGTAGCCATTCCTGCATTTAAGGAACCAGAAGTATTAATTGCTGGTGGTCTAGATAGAGGATTCACCTTTGACGATTTGGTACCATTATTTAAGAAGCACGTTAAGTCAATCGTTCTTTATGGTGAAACTAAGTATCTTTTGGCTGATGCAGCTAGAAAAGCTGGCATTAAGGATATCGTGATCGTTAATACCCTTCAAGAAGCTGTTCCAAGAGCTTATGAATTGACTGAACCTGGCGACGTATTATTGTTCTCACCAGCATGTGCTTCATGGGATCAATTCAGAACCTTCGAAGAACGTGGCGATTACTTTGTTAGATTTGTTAAGGAATTAAAGACTAAATAAAATGAGAGTTATATTTACAGGCGGCGGCACTGGTGGCCACATTTACCCAATCATGGCAATTATTGAACGTTTGAAAGAACGCGGAATTAGCAAAAACGATGAAATCTTGTTTGTAGGTACGCAAAAGGGTCTAGAATCAAGAATCGTTCCTGCTGCTGGGGTTAACTTTAAAACCATTAAGATTCAAGGCTTCAACCGTAAGCATCCGTTGAAGAACTTTGAGACGATAAAGTTGTTCTTGCAAGCTACCAAGAGTGCACGTAAGATTTTGCAAGAATTTAAACCAGACGTTGTGTTAGGTACTGGCGGTTATGTAAGTGGTGCGATGGTTTATGAAGCTGCCAAGATGCATATTCCAACCATGATCCACGAATCAAACTCTGTAGTTGGTTTAGCTAACAAGTTTTTAGGTCACTATGTTGACAAAATTTGTTACACCTTTGATGATGCTGCCAAAGAATTTTCTGAAAAGAAAAAATTGGTTAAGACAGGTAATCCTCGTTCACAACAAGTTTTAGGCTTGCACGAGGAAAAGATCGATTTGAAGAAAGAATGGGGTCTTAACCCACAAATGCCAACAGTGTTGGTTTTTGGTGGTTCACGTGGTGCATTGGCAATCAACCGCATCATGCTTCAGTCATTAATGACACTTAAAAAGAAGCCATATCAAATCATCTGGGCTACAGGTACTTATTACTTTGACTCTGTTCAAAAGAAGTTAAAGGATGTTGATATTGGTACAAACATTAAGATTTTGCCATATATTAAGAACATGCCTGAGCTTTTGCCACAAATGACCTGTGTTGTTTCTAGATCAGGTGCAACCAGTATTGCGGAATTTACTGCATTAGGTGTTCCAGTAATTTTAATTCCAAGTCCAAATGTTACTCATAATCACCAAATGAAGAACGCACTTGATTTGGAAAAAGCTGGTGCAGCATTAGTTATTCCTGAAGATGACTTAAATCCAAATAATTTTGTCTCTTCAATCGATCACATTTTGCTTGATGAAAAATATGCTCATGAAATGAGCAAAGCCTCCAAGGCTTTAGGTGTTCCAGATGCCTCTGATCAAGTAATTAAGGTAATGCAAGAAATTTCTCGTTAGAAAGCAGGTGAGGCAGATGGCCAAAAAGCCGGTAACAAAAATTGATCCAAGAAAAGAATTGTCTCCTTACTTGAATCATGAATTTAATCAGCAGAAAAATAGCCGCAAGGGACAAGCCAAGATCTCTGCCTCGCTTTCTAGTCTGCAAGCCGAAAGACGTCGTTCATTGAGACGCAGACTAGGTTTAATAATGACTGTTTCAATTTTGGCAGTTGTAGGTTTAGGCTATTATATTTCGCCCTTAGCAAATATTAGTACGGTTAAAGTAGTAGGTGCTGATGATTTGCCAATTAAAGAGGTTGTTAAGGTCTCTAAAATTAAAGCAAGCGATAAGGTTTTTGATTATTTGTTCCAGCAGAAAGACTTAAGTCAAAAGCTGTCCAAGAAATATCCTGAAATTCAAAGTGCACAAGCTCATTTAGGCCATGTTAATCAATTGATTTTACAGGTTAATGAGCGGCCAACAATGGGATATTTGAAAGATGGAGATAATTATCGCAAGATTTTAAATAATGGCCAAATCGGCAGTAAGTCTTTAACTTGGTCAAAGGTAGATCAAGTTAAACCTATTTTCGTTGGTTATAACAAATCAGGTTTCTTAAAAGAAGATTTAAAGTTGTTTAATAGTTTACCTAAAAACTTCAGAAATCAGGTAAAATTATTAAGTGGGAACACTAGACGAAATTCGCAAATTATTTTTGTCATGAAAGATGGCAATGTAGTTGTTGGTAATGTTGTTACTATCAAAGATAAAGTTAAATATTACGACCAGATTAAAGTCAAGGCTGGTAAGAACAGCTTAATCGATTTGGAAGTAGGCGCATTTAGTAGACCTTTAACTTCTAGTGAGAAAAAGGCTTACGGTATATCGTAACTGCTATAAATGTTTATCTATGTTAAAATTTTTCCAGGGCAAATATTAATGGGGGCTTAATTTTGGAGAATTCAAATCTTTTAGTGGGACTCGATATAGGAACCACAAGTATAAAAGCCGTTGTTGCAGATTCAGGTAAAGTGATCGGTGCAGTTACCACGCCTAATTCTGGCATGAGACATGGTCAAATCGTTGATATCGATCAAACTGCTGCGGCAATTAGTAGAGCACTTAAGAGTGTAGCTGAAAAGACTAACGCTAAAATATATAGCGTTGTTGCTGGGATTCCAGTAGGGATGCTGCAATTAGAGACAGCTACTGGTTTTAGCAATGTTGGCGAACAAGGCCAAGAAGTAAGTAATGGTGATGTTAAGCGTGCAATCCAATCTGCTATTAAATCTGCAGCTAAGGATAATCGTGATGCAATCACTTTCTTGCCAAGTCGCTTTTTAATCGATGGTAAGACCGAAGTTGACGATCCAAGAAAGATGATTGCTCGTTCATTAGGCGTAAGTGGCATTTTGCTTACTGCTCCTACAGGTCCATTGCACAACATTAAGAAAGCAATCGAACGAGCTGGATATCATAATAACTTCTTCGTACCAACTCCATTGGCAATTTCCAGTGTTGCATTAAACGAAAGCGAGCGCACCTTTGGGTCAGTTATTATTGACTTAGGTGGCGGTGTAAGTACTGCGACTGTAATTAAAGATGGTCAAATCAAATACGCTAACATCGACTTAGAAGGTGGCAGCGATATTACTAATGATATCTCCACTGTTTTAAGTATTTCTAAGAGCGATGCGGAACAAATTAAATTAGATTATGGTTATGCAGATCCTGATTTTGCCTCAAAGAATGATAAGTTTGCAATTAACAGCGTAGGCGCTAATGGACAACAAATGATTGATGAGGTTTACCTCAGTGAAATCATTAATGCTCGTTTGGAGCAAATTTTGACCAGATTAGGTAAAGGGCTTGCTAAGCACCATGCCTTAAAGCAACCAGGTGGTATCGTAATTACCGGTGGTACAAGCTTGTTAGAAGGCATTGATAGTTTGACGGCCAATGGTTTAAATGTAAAAGCACGTATTTATCAACCTGATCAAATTGGAATGCGTAATCCAATTTATACTGCTGCTTATGGTATTGTAAATTATTCATACAAGATGTCAGAAATCGACTATTTAGTTAACGGAGTAATTTACGGCTTTGGTGAAACCGAAGTTGAAGAACCTGTTCAAACAAAAAGTTCCAAGATTTCGAAAAGTACGGCTTCTAATAGTGAAAGTCAAGCCAAAGAAGCTTATAATAGAAACAAAATATCCGATGAAGACGCATCTTCAATGGATGAAAAAGATAATAATCAAGAAAAAACTAATGGCTTAAAGAGTTTCTTTAAGAAATTCTTTGATTAAAGGTGGTTAAATTTAATGGATTTTACATTCGATTCAGACGACAATAAAAATGCTGTCATCAAAGTTATTGGTGTTGGCGGTGCCGGAGGCAATGCTGTTAACCGAATGATTGACGATGGTGTACAAGGAGTTTCCTTTATTGCAGCAAACACTGATGTGCAAGCATTAAACAGCAATAAAGCTGAAAACAAGATTCAATTAGGACCTAAATTGACACGTGGTTTAGGTGCTGGTTCACATCCAGAAGTTGGACAAAAAGCAGCTGAAGAAAGTGAACAAACAATTGAAGATGCACTCAAGGGTGCAGATATGATCTTTATTACCGCTGGTATGGGTGGTGGTACCGGTACTGGTGCAGCTCCTGTAGTAGCCAAAATTGCACGTGAGACTGGTGCTTTAACTGTTGGGGTAGTTACACGTCCATTTAGTTTTGAAGGCCCTAAGCGTTCAAAAAACGCCGCTGAAGGTATTACTCAACTTAAGCAATACGTTGACACTTTAGTTATCATTGCTAATAACCGTTTGCTTGAAATGGTTGACAAGAAGACCCCTATGATGGATGCCTTCAAGGAAGCAGATAATGTCTTGAAGCAAGGTGTTCAAGGTATTTCAGACTTGATCACTTCAACTGACTACGTTAACTTGGACTTTGCCGATGTTAAGACTGTTATGGAAAACCAAGGTGCAGCCTTGATGGGTATCGGTCGTGCTAGTGGTGAAAACAGAACTGTTGAAGCAACTAAGCTTGCTATTTCTTCACCACTTCTTGAAGTTTCAATCGATGGTGCTAAGCAAGTTCTTCTTAACATTACTGGTGGTCCTGACCTTACTTTGTTTGAAGCACAAGATGCATCAGAAATCGTTTCTAAGGCAGCTGGCGATGACGTAAACATTATCTTTGGTACTTCAATTAATCCAAACTTAGGTGATGAAGTTGTTGTAACAGTTATTGCTACTGGTATTGATTCTGAAGCCGAAGAAGCTGCATCAAAGCAATTACCAGGACGCAGTCACCAAATTAAGGCTCAACCTAAGAAGGCTGCTGAATCAGAAGCTAATAAGACAGTTCAACCTGAAACTGAAACTCAACCAGTTGATCGGCCACAAACTGTTCACCCAGCTTCTGAAACAGAAGAAAAGCATGAAGCTCCAAAGCAAACTATGGTAGATCCTACTAGTGTTTGGGGTTTGAATGATAATCAAGATAATCAAAGAAGAAATGCCAAGCTTGCTGAACCAAAGAAGGATCAAGAAAGTTTTGATGCTTTTGGTAATGATGGCCAAGACAGTATTTCTCAAATTGAAACTAGTGCTCAAGATGACGATGATGATAACAGTGATATCCCATTCTTCAAGCATCGTGGCGAAAACTAGTAGTTGGAGGTAAATAACGATGGCTTTTGATAAATTAGGCAGATTCTTTGGAATTTCAAACGATGATGAATTGGAAAATGATGAAGAATATGCTGCTCAGAGTAACGAAAACAACGAAGATGTACCTCTAAATTCTGTAAGCCGTGATAATGTAGTATCAATTAAATCCGGTTTAAATTCATCTAAGAGCAAAATCGTGTTGTACGAACCTAGAGTTTATTCAGATGCTAAAGATGTTGCACAAAACTTGCTTAACAATAAAGCAGTGGTGATCAATTTTAGTAGAATGGAAGACGACTCAGCTCGTAGAATCGTTGATTTCATTACAGGCACGGTTTATGCCTTGAATGGTGAAATCCAACGCATCGGTGATCGAATCTTTTTGGCTACGCCACCAAAGTTTGTCACTGATGGAAAAATTAGTGATTTAGTGGATAAGAAAGATAATTTAAGTTAATGTTCAACGTAATACATACAATTTATTTAATTCTTACTTGGATATTATGGCTCTACAGTCTTTTTATCGTAATCGATGCAATTATGAGTTGGTTGCCAATGTTGCGCAACTCAGCTGTGGGGCGCTTCTTAGATAAAGTTGTTAATCCATATCTAAACTTATTTAGAAGAGGCCCACTTGCTAGATTAGCTTATTCAACGGGGATTGATGTTTCTCCAATAATTGCGTTATTCATTTTGTATTTCGTACAAAATTATGTCTTGATTTGGATTTTTAATCTTTTATTGAGGCTAGTAGGTTAATGGAACGTAGACAAGCAAGTAAGTTTTACCCACATTTTAATCAAGAAGAAAGACCAGTAATTGACTATTTTACTGGTCTTTTTAATGGCTCTTTGTCAAATGGTGTTGATAAAAGTCAATTAAAAATTAAATAATAGGGAAAGGCATTAGGCTGCTAAATAGTAGTCTGATGCTTTTTCTTTAAT